>NZ_KB235903.1:625598-668206 GCF_000332155.1 Kamptonema formosum PCC 6407
ATCTCCCCCATCTCCCCCGCTCCCCCTCCCCCCCGCTCCCTTATTAGTGCGTCCCATGCTCGAAATCACTCGTACCCAAACAGGTGCATTTTGTCAAGAGCAAAACCTAGAAATTTGGGAAGATTCTACTAACCACGACTTAAAGTATGCTCGTAATCGTATCCGCGCTGAATTGTTGCCATACTTGCAAACTCACTTCAATCCCCAAGCTGAACAAGCTCTAGCGCAAACCGCAGAACTCCTTCGGGCCGATACAGACTATCTAGCAATTGCGGCTAGTGAATTGTGCTTACAAGCATCTTTTAGCAATAGTTTAGATGGAAAATATCGAATTAATCGCCATATTTTGAATGGAGTTCATTTGGCTTTACAAAGAAGGGTTTTAAGGCAATTATTACAGGAAATATTGCCTGTTTCTCCGAGTTTTGTTCACATTGAAAAAATTCGAGAATTAATTTCTGCACCTAATAGATCCCAAACCGCTCCCTTTCCCGGAGGCGCGATCGCGATTGTTGAAGGTCAATGGATTATTTTTACAAAACTTACGCACTCTTGACTTTAAATCAAGGCTTTGAGATTACTTCACTACGTTCGCAATGACAATAAAGGGGGTAGTAAAGCCGGATTTGGTATCAGCCATTCTGTTATAAAATAAAACTAGAACCCACATTCCGCAGATATTTGAGCGTTCACCTAGATAGCAATTTAACCCAAGAGCGTCAAGATATCTTGCGGCATTTAGGAGAGTATTGCTGTCAATACTATTTAATATTTTCAAATGAATGACGAGCGATAGCGAAGTGTAAATATTTGTGAATAATTTTCATTGATTAGTCAAGGTAATTTGCTCTTGGCATAATTTCCCTTGCTTCAAAATATGAGCGATCGCGATAAAATAGCAATGTGAACATATCAGAAAAAGTCAATTATTTCAACTTCCTTGGTTTAGGTAAATTTGACAAGCTTCTGTAACGCTAAAGCCGCATAAGTTCAACCCAAAAGCATTGGGCTTCCAAGTTTTCACAACTGATTAAAAAATCCGATCAAATATCTGCGGAATGTGGGCTAGAAGTTACGCAAGTATCACCTGCGTAACTTGTACTAAATATTAACTATTAACTATTAACTATTAACTATTAACTATTAACTACTAACTATTAACTCGACAAACTCCCCAGCATCTCTCGCAACTGAGCGATCGCCTGCATTTGATGATCTGCCTTTTCCTGAACCTGGCTGAGCTGAGCCCCCACCGCCTCTAATTTTTGCCGTAAGCCACTGAGATTATCCTGTACAGGTTGCAACATTTCTTGGTAAAGATTCACCCGTCCCCAGAGTTCTGCCACTGTTCCCCGCTGGTTTTGTAAATTCTGTTCCAACTGCTTAATTTCGTAACGTTTCGCCTCCTGTTCGCCACTTTGACGGTGAATAGTCCCCTCCATCTGGGCGATCGCCTCCCGCATCTGCTGAATTTGAGCTTCCAGTTTCTGCAATTCCTCCCCATGTTGATGCCGCTGACCCTCTAACTGGCTCAACACCGGCCCCAAATCAATTTTTTCATTTTGTTTGCCACCATCAGCCTTACCCAGCCTACGCTCCAGCACAGCTTGGTGTTGACTCAAAACCTCCTCCCTCTCCCGCAGACTGCGGCGCTGGCCTACGAGAGTTTCATTCAACATCTCATAATTTTCTTGCTCGTCAGCCAGTTCCCCTTCCAAACTCAAGCGATCGTACTCGCTAGCCGCTCGGATCTTCGCTTCCAACTCTTCAATCGCCTGGCGCTGAAAAGTCAGCTCCTCCTCCTGATCGTTAACAAAACGAAACACCTTTTCTAAATCCTGTTGCAGATGTTGCACCAACCCCTGCAACTCCTCCACCGGCATCTTTTCCAGCGCTTGCACATCCACCTTCTCGCTCACACTCACCCGATCGGAAGACTCAGCCAAGCGATAAAGTTGCTGGTAAACATCCTCCTGGGCCCGCATCTGCGATCCCAAAGCCTGAGTCTGCTCTTGCTTAACACTCAGAGCACTCTGCTGGCCCTTTAACTCAGCCCGCGCTTGCGCCAAAGAATCTTGAGCTTGTTGCCATTCTTGCCATCGATTCTGGATATTCTGACCGTTCCTTTCCACCTCATCCTGCTGCTGCTGAACCCAACTCCGTTTTTGTTCCAACTGCTGCCAGTGCTGATCCAGCAATGCTTGTTGAGCCACCACCATCGCCAAAGAGTGATTCAACTCCTCCCGTATTAACTCTTGAGGAGCAGCAGCCCCCGACAGTCGTTCGAGCAAATCCTGAATATTCTGGGCCTGCCGCTCGTCTAACACCGCCGCCTGCTGCAAATTAGTCTGCTGCTGCTCCATGCGCTGCATCTCGCCGCGCAACTGTTCCCAAGCACCCTCAATTTCCAGACGACTGCGATCGACCTCTTCCCGCAGGCGATTAGCCTCCTCCCGCGCACTTTCAATTTCCGAGCGTTGGGCCTCTAGCCGTTCGAGTTCCTCCTCCATTTGCGCTAGCTGCTCTTCGCGAGCCTGCATCTCCATCTCCCGGCGGTTAAGCTCCTGACTAGAAAAAGTTAGAGAAGCCTTCCACTGCTCTATTTCCTCTTCCTTGTCCTTAAACTTATCCTGCAACCGCGAGAAATTTTGCAGAATGCTCACCAATTGGCGGGCGGCCTCCTGAATTTGCTGCACCTGCTTACTATTGCTCAGCTCAACCAGCACCAGAGTCCCACCGTTGAAGCTATTAGCTTCCTCCGCTGGAATCAACTCCTCACCGGGTACAGCGCTCCAATTATGCTCGCTCCGCCGACAAGCTAGCAGTTTGAGTTCAGCCTTACCGCTACCAAGACCAAAGCTGCTTTTCTGTTTTTGTACTTCCGCTAGATACAGCACGCTGATCGTCCTCTTGAGGTGTCGTTTGCCCAATCCGTGGATAACATTCTTTTCCGACTGTAGCAGCACAAGCGCGTGCTGCTGGCTCGAAGCGTCCAGAAAGCGCAAGAATGCCCCGCCTTCTGGAATTGCAAGCTTTCTAATTCTGACGCGCTGCTACTAGGCGACAGAACTGAGGGGGCGAAGATTGGCCCGTTGCTGTAGTTCCAATTTAGGCTGAAGATGCGCGTCAAGGTCAGCTAGTCAAAAAGTTTTCATTTATTTTATCAGTCTTATCGCCTCGCGGGTAGAAGCGATCGCTAACCTAACATGATATATCATGCCAATCGGAGTACACCCCGATAATTTCCATGTCAGAGCAGTATTAGGCTAGTCTAACTATAGTTCAGAAGTTTAAGTAAACTACCCACCGCTAACCCTGACTTTAAAACCGAGGGCGACACGGGGGCGATGCCCCTACATAGATGTAGAGGGCCCGGTTGGCTGTACTGCTTGGATAGTAAAGTCATGCGACACGAGCTGATAGCCAAGTTAGCTCAAATTCCAACGGTTTTAAGGAGAAAACTTTAGCTCCATGCAGGGAAATTTGAATGAAATAGACATCCGTAGCATCCTGCAACTGATTGAGTTGGGCCAGCGAACTGGAGAACTGTTTGTCGAGGCCTACAGCTCAGCGAGCGGCGGCCTCAACCAGCAAGCTTTCCACCGTTCGCCCTCAGAACAATCTTGGTTTGTCTTCTGTTTTAATGGTCAGATCATCTACGCTACCCAGAGTGCGGGCAGTTTGTTTCGCCTGCGAGACTACCTGCGGCGCTATAAAGCCGACACCGCTCTTGACAATATCGAAGCACCTTCGATCGCATCTACGAATGCTCCTGAGTACGGCTACCTCTGGGCTCTGTTGGAAAACCACACCCTCACCCCGGCTCAAGGGCGCAGCATCATCCACAGCATGGTACACGAAACTTTATTCGACCTACTCAGCCTGCACCAGGGGGCTTTTACCTTTGAGATGGGGCCGGCTTTAGCCCCCCAGTTGACCAGCCTGGATATTAGTTCTTTGTTAGCTAAGATTATTAAACAAGTGCAGGAGTGGAAGCAGTTTCACCCTCACATTCAGTCACCAAACCAGTGTCCGGTGATTTCAGACCCCGCTCAACTGCGCTCAGCACTGCGACCCAATGTCTTTAACACCCTCAACCGTTGGGCTGATGGTCAGACATCGATTCGCCAAATGGCGCGATACCTGAACCGAGATGTCTTGACAGTTGCTAAGGCGATTTATCCATTCGTACAGCAGGGATTAGTACAACTGTTCTATCAACCCTCTCGCACGGACACTCAGGCGCGAGAATGGTCATCGCGGGAAATTAAAATTCCCAGAGTTGTCTGTATTGATGATGACAGCGTGATTCGCAAGACCGTCGAGGCGATTTTGAACGAGCATGGTTATGAGGCCACTGGTATTAGCAACCCCCTTAAAGCGCTGAGTCTGGTTTTTCAGCTCAAACCCGACTTAATCTTGTGTGACATTGCCATGCCAGAACTTGATGGCTACGAAATCTGCGCCATGCTCCGTAATTCTACTGCTTTTCGGCAGACACCAATTGTGATGCTAACTGGCATAGACGGATTTATCGACCGCGTTAAGGCGAGGATGGTAGGAGCAACTGACTACTTTACCAAGCCCTTTGGAGAAAGCGAGTTATTGATGCTCGTAGAAAAATATGTCGGGCCGGGTTTGAAGGAAGCTCCTGAATCGGCAAGATTATTAGCTGACGAACTAGAAAATCACATAGAAGAAAACCAGAAACCTCAGAAAACCTGATGCGATGCCTTCGGCGCGGCGTTTCGCGATCGCACTTTTAAGTTAGTTGGAATTCAATTTCCTACCAAAGTCAGTCTCAATGCCCGAAGTGCAAATATAATATACCTAATTCTCAACTAAGCTCCTAAACAAATATCCCTTGCGATTAGTAGTTCTCAGCTAGCGCCGATGGCAGTAATTCCTGTTAACGTTAAACCCAAGCTTGCCTGTAGCAAAATCTACGCTACCCATTTTAGTTGTAGAAGAGAGCGCACACAAGCAAAGGTAAACGAACTCAAAACCCCATCGAGGTTAATTCCTTGGTCTGTGGGTCAACAGAAATACGGGCGAACATTCCTTCGTCCTTACCCAACTCTCAAACAATCGCTATACGGGTAGGTATCGGCATTATGGTGGGCAACCCGGACTTCATATTACCAGGCTTCAATTCCGATCAAGCTCCTGAATTTCAAGAGCTGGAAAGTCCCGAAGGTGAACTACACCTGCGGTTTTACGTTCCTTCGGGAAACGAGTTTGCACTACCAGCGATGGGCATTCGAGAGGTACTTTCCCCGGCACCCGATAGAATGACCCCGATTCCCAATGTTTCTCCCTTGCTTTTAGGTACTCTAAATATGAGGGGGCGCGTGATTTGGGTTGCTGACTTGGGCCAATTTCTAGGAGACCAAACACCTTTAAACACGGACAGACCAGAAATTCCGATCATTGCAGTCGAAGATCAAGACACTATATTAGGGTTAGCAGTCGATCGAATTGTCGGGATGCACTGGCTCGATGTAGACCAACTGCACGCTCAGTCTTCAGCTCCTGATGGGATGGTTCCATTCCTTAGAGGGGAATGGTTATTGGGCGATGAGACTTCTCAGGTTCTCAGATTGCTAGACCAAGTGAAAATTCTGCGCTCGGCCCGGTGGGCTGCATGAAATCGATTTTATTTTTTCGATTTTATTTTTTCGATTGAGTCCGATCGCGCGTCAGAGAATCACTTCTAAAAGTCAAGGTAAAAATCTAAAATCTAAAATCTAAAATCTAAAATCTAAAATCCAAAGGGGGCGGCAAATGGCAACAACTACAGACTTTGAGCAGGAGTACCAGCGGGCAGAAGCGGCATACCTGGAGGGCAACTATGAAGAAGCTGCTGCTCTGGTTTACCAGTTAGTAGAAGATTTTCCCGAAGATCCAAGTGCTCGCTTGCTATGCGGTCACATCTACTGCTACGGGCTGCAACAGTATGATGTAGCGCGAGAACAGTACATGGTAGTGCTGAGTCTGACAGATGATACAGGCTTCGTAGATCATGCCAACAACGGCATTGCTTACGCAGAGCAGTTTGCCGTTGGAGCACCCGGAGAGAGTTTAGAGAATTTTTCAGAAGATTTAGATTTAGAAATGTACCCTGGTTTATCTGGGGAAAACGATTTAGAACAACCGGACTTATCGCTTTTTGGTGGCGGATCTGATTTGGAATCCGATCTCGGCACCAGTAGCCTAGAACTAGATAACGCTGGCATGATGGGCATGGGGCTTTCCGAGTTAGATTTTGAAAATAATTTAGAAAATTACGCCAACGACGCAGAACTTTTAAATCCCTTTGGCGAATCCCCCAACTTTGATAGCAACAGCAGCGGTAGTGGAGGGATGGCAGCTTTTGCCGATGCGGATCTCGACTCAGGGGTAGAGTTGGGGGGGCTGGATTTTGACGATGATGCGATGGCTATGGCTGATACCCAGCTTACCTTCCCCGCTCCCAAGGAAAAGCCATCACCGCCGGCTCAGGAACAGAGACAAGCAGATGTATTTGCCGGGGCTGCCTCGAAACAGAACGGTCGCACTATAGGCTCTCAATCCCTTGCCGATTCTGGGTTGGCAGACTCTGGGATAGAAGATCTAGGCGAGTTCCCAGAAGATTTTGATGATATGTTTGCGCCTTTGGAACTGCCAGACGACCTTAACTTTGAAGAATCTTACCCACCAGCCGAGACTAACGGCAAGCAAAAGATGCCACTCCAACCGCAGCCAACAGCCGAACCAGGACAGACAAGATCTAGAACATCAGGCATACAAGCCAAAGAAGGCAGCGATTTAGGTGGAAGTAAATCCAACTATTCCGTTGCTGAAGATGAAACCCTATTGATGGGATCGCACAGCGCCCCGGAAGCTTTAAGCGAGATCGGGAAACCCTCGAAAGATTTGAATTCAGGCTTTAAGTCCACTACCCAGGGAAGTAAAGCCGCCAAGGGTGAAGATTTGCAAAACGGGTTCAATATTCCAGATAGTTTCGACCTTGACAGCTTCGACGACGATGCCTTTGCTGACTCCTTTTCTAGCTACGAAGAAACGCCATCCCACTCCTTCGGCATGGCGGGCCCCGATAGTGACTTCCCCCTAACACCGAGTCCCCAAACCGATCGGGGTGACTGGATAGATGACTTCGATGAATTTGGAGATGTAGGCAACCTCCCCGACTTTGATATCTCTGACGATGCTAATAGCTCTATTCTGACCACAGGCGGTAGTAGCGGATTTGGAGGGATGACGGGCGGAGTCATGGGGGCGACTACTAGCAACCTGGACTTTGGGGATAACAGCGATGGCTCAGCAATTCGGGATGATGAGATTTTTAGCATTTCAGGAACCCCAGAGTCGGTACCGAGTTTCACTCCCACAGAAGAACCCATCGATGCGACAGTAACGGTAGAGCAGGGCGGGTTGGCTTTCTTGGAGAATGCCCCGCTGATTACTAAGCAATTGTACACGGCGATCGGTACGGGGTTAATTTCCTTGGTGGCTGTGGCACTGGTGACTAATTTTGCTTCTTACCAAGCCCTGAAGCAAGATAAACCAGAGGCGATCGCTTACTTGCGGCAAACAGGCTGGGCAATGACCGCAGCCGCCGGTTTCACCAGCTTTCTGACAGCTTGGGGCTTGGGTCACTTAGTTGCTCGTCAGGTGAGCAAATCGACAGACGACTTGCAAGTTCAGTTTGACTCTGTATCCCAAGGGAATTTAGAGGCTCGCGCCACAGTTTACTCAGAGGATGAATTTGGCAAAATGTCGGCCAAATTCAACCACATGGCAAAGGTGATTCTGACTACAACTAGCGATGCTAGAAGGAAGGCAGATGAACAGGAACAAGCCAAAGAAGATTTGCAGCGCCAAGTGATTCGACTGCTGGACGACGTAGAAGGGGCCGCTCGTGGCGATTTGACGGTGCAAGCCGAAGTCACAGCCGACGTATTAGGAGCCGTTGCTGACTCGTTTAACTTAACGATTCAAAACCTGCGGGAAATCGTCCACCAGGTGAAACAGGCAGCACGAGACGTGAGTACAGGCGCTTCTGAGAGTGCTACCTTTGCCCAAGGTTTGTCCTCTGACGCGCTGCGACAAGCTGAAGAACTAGCGGCGACATTGAATTCCGTACAAGTGCTCACAGACGCGATTCAGCGGGTGGCAGAAAGCGCTCGCGAAGCAGAAGAAGTAGCGCGGGGCGCAGCAGCTAGCGCCATCAAAGGCGGCGAGGCAGTGGAGCGGACGGTAGCAGGGATTTTAGAAATTCGGGAAACGGTAGCAGAAACGACCAGAAAAGTCAAGAGATTAGCCGAAGCTTCCCAAGAAATTTCCAAGATTGTCGCTTTGATTGCGACGATCGCCTCCCGGACGAACTTGCTAGCCTTGAATGCTAGCATTGAAGCAGCGAGAGCAGGGGAAGCAGGACGGGGGTTTGCGATCGTGGCGGATGAAGTGCGACAGCTAGCAGACAGATCCGCTAAGTCTCTTAAAGAAATCGAGCAAATCGTGATGCAAATTCAGAGTGAAACAGGGGCGGTAATGACGGCGATGGAAGAGGGGACTCAGCAGGTAATCGAGGGGACGCGGTTAGCAGAACAGGCGAAGCGATCGCTAGAAGATATCATTCAAGTAACGAACCGCATCGATGTACTGGTGCGATCGATTACCGCAGATACCATCGAACAAAACCAGACAGCAAGCGCTGTTTCTCACGTTATGCAAGCAGTAGAATTAACGGCCCAAGAAACTTCGCAAGAATCGCAGCGGGTATACGGTTCTTTGCAAAACTTGGTGGGCGTTGCGCGAGACTTGCTGACATCCGTAGAGCGTTTCCGGGTAGAAACTGCGGAAAGGCAATGAAGCAGGGGAGCAGGGGAGCAGGGGAGCGGGGGAGCAGGGGAGCGGGGGAGCAGGGGAGCAGGGGAGCGGGGGAGCGGGGGAGCGGGGGAGATGGGGAGCTGTTGAGCTCTTGAGTATGGGGGCAGGGTAAGGGAATTAATGTTAACAGTTAATAACTAATAGTTAACAACTATCTATTAGTTAACAACTAATAACAACTAACAGTTAACAATTAACACAGGACTTACGTACCCAATCCAAAGAAACCGGGTTTTTTGACGAAAATACTTCGCCTTCACCCAAAGATTTTTCCAAAAACCCGGTTTCTGAAGCCATGAGCGTAAGTCCTATTAACAGTTAACAATTAACAGTTAACAATTAACAATTAACAAAATTTGGAGCGAATTATGCTGCCGGAGCAACAACAGAGGATTATGGGTTACTTTATTGAGGAGGCAAAAGACCACCTCAATACAATTGAACAAGGCTTGCTAAATTTGCAATCCACTATCGAAGACCAAGAACTTGTTAACGAAGTATTTAGAGCCGCTCACTCAGTCAAAGGTGGAGCGGCAATGTTGGGACTCAGCAGCATTCAACAAACAGCTCATCGCCTAGAAGACAGTTTTAAAATTCTTAAAGAATGTGAAGGCGTGAAGGTAGACCAGAAGCTAGAATCATATTTCCTGCGCGTTTTCGATACCATGAGCACGCTGATCGAGCAGTTGTCAGGGCCCTTTGGTCTGACGGAAGAAACAGCCGACCAAATGCTCAAAGAAGTAGAACCAGTATTTCAAGAACTCAATAACCACCTCGCCCACATCGTTAAACAAAGCGGCGGTGTGTGGGAAGCCACCGAATTGCACGAACCAGAGATAGTAATGGCAGGAGCAATAGGAGGGGTAGCAGGCAGAAACTTGTCCGTTGTCGCCCCATTACCAAAAGCTCCTGTACAAGCAAAAGAAGAAAGTGCGCTGCAACTAATTTTTCGCTCAGATGTTACCGACCAACTGCGGCAAATGTTGCAAGTATTTAAACGCCCCGAAAGTGCAGAAAGTCGGCAACAACTAGATAAAATCTGCCGCAATTTTAAGGCAGCAGGCGAACAATTTGAACTCCGTAACTGGGTGGAATTAATCGGCACAGTAGAAAGAGCGATCGCAAATCCTGAAAACACTTACCGCAACCTGGCACAAGTAGTTATCAGAGACATCAAACAAGCCCAAGAATTAGTAATTGTCGGTCGCGAAGCCGAAATCGCACCCGGTCAAAATCTGATCGCCCTGCTACCACCAGAACCTGCTATTGAAGAAGAAAGAGATAGCGAACTAGAAGATTTGTTGGCCTTCGCCGAAGATTACGGACAAGGAGAAAACGCAGAAGAAACTCTTTGGGATTTAACAGGCGTAGAATTCAACGAACAAGAAGAGGATGACTTATTAGCAGAATTAGCAGAGCAATCTGACGCTAGTACAGACTCCGAAATGGATCTCGACGAAATATTTAATAAGGTAGAAACCAACACAAACTCAGGATTTGAATGGGGAGATACTAACAGCAACCATCAGGAAACTATGCTTCAGTTTGACGATGGGACACCCTTCGGAGCGACAGAGCAGGAGGCACTTTCCTTTAAAGGAGCTAGTAGAACCGGGCCAGAAGTAGGGATAGCAGAACTTAACACCTTAGCCGATTTGTTTGAGGGGGAAACGCCAGACCTAGACGGCGCTTGGGAAGAAGAGGACGATCTTCCCGAAATGACCTCTGGAACAGCTATTGGCTTGCCCGCTTCAGATGATGATAATTCTGGTGATTTTACAGACTTGCTATTCGATACAGAAGAAGATAAACGCAAGGAAGTCACTAGACAGATGCCACCAACAGATGACCTCACCAGCTTATTTGGTGGGGATTTCATGTTAGGAGAAGGGGAAGAGGAAGCAGAGATGGCATTAGGAACAAATGAATTATTGGCTCCCAGTGCCAATAATTCGAGCCGTAAACTTAATGGTCTATCTGAGGAAAAATCGGGAGAATTAGCTAATTTGTTCGACGAGATTAACGATAATGAACTTGACGACTTAGCATTACCATCTGACTGGGAAGGAGAAGGGGAATGGGGAAGTGAGGGAGCTTTTGAACAGGAGATGAATGGAGGCCTCGCACAGGAAAGCGACGGCGCTTTTGAGCAGGAGAGCAATCTTGAATTCTCAATAGATGACGATGATTTGACAGAGCTGTTGGCGATCGCTCCAGTCAACGATGCTGATAACGGTCAAGAACTTGAAGCTGGATTGAGCAACGAGCAACAAACCGAAGTTTCCGCGATCGACATGATACCGAGCTTGGATGAGGAGGGCGAAGAGAGCAATTGGTTTACAGACTCTCTCGACCAAGAAGAGGCAGAAACCACTTCACCAGAACTGGGGCTGGAAAATGCAGATTTAGATGCTCTATTTGGGGATATGGAAAACCTGAGTGAGGAAAGCGAAGAAGAAGAAGAAGAAATCGCTCCTGTACCTCTGGCAACAGCGGAGTCCCAAGATACTGATTTCGATGAACTGTTTGGTTCAGATTCCGACATTGACAATAATGACCTAGAAGATGACCTAGAAAATGACCTAGAAGCAGTTGCTAATGTAGAAAATTGGCTCGATTTAGAGGATGCCAACGATAACGATTTAGAATTACCCAGTTTAGATATGTCTGGGGAAAATGCCGACCTCTCAGACTGGGAAGGATTTGCGGAAGAAGAAGAAATTGCCAGCGCTCTATCTACAAATTCCGATCGCAAAACTGAAGATAGTAGTGAAATGGAATTGCTAGACGAGTTGCTGGAAGCAGAAGGTGATTTGGATCTAGAAATGGAAACGGATGCAGCAGAATTATCAGGGGTCGAAGATGTCGATGAAATGCCAGTTGCACCCGATAACTGGTTAGAAAATGAAATGGATTTGTTGGGGGAATTTGAAATTTCGGAGTCGGCGGATACCTCGATCGCAGTAGCAGAAAACTCCGCTGAGGAAGGCAGCTTAGACGACTTGCTAGACTCGAAAGATGCCGAGGTCTCGATGAACTCAGAAGCGGCAATTGAAGCGGCCCAGATGCCAGAGTTGACAACTCAGTTAACTGCAAACGAGACAGAGAGCGAGTTCTTGGCATCAGAGAGTGCGGAAGATTTTGCTGATTTAGAAGCGATGTTGAGTGAGGCGACACAGAGCAATGACGATCGCCATGATGCCGCGTTGGAATCAGATGTTTTCTCCGATTTGGAAGACTTGCTGATAGATTCAGAAGAACGAGTCCCAGAACCACAAGTTGCACCAATTGCTAGCAACATATCTGTCCCTGTGGAATTAGACGACGGCACTGATGACGAATTTGGGGACTTAGGCATATTGCTCGATCAAATTAAAGGTCAAGCTGGCTCGGGCCGCGAAACAGTGATGGGACAGGCTAGCCGCAATGCTCGACCTAACCGCCGTTCCTTCGAGCAGACGATGCGGGTTCCAGTCAAGCAGTTAGATAACCTCAGTAACCTGATGGGGGAACTGGTGGTTAACCGCAACAGTTTGGAGCAGGATCAAGAGCGGATGCGGCAGTTCTTAGACAATTTGCTGCATCAAGTATCCCTGCTGTCCGATGTAGGGGCGCGGATGCAAGACCTCTATGAGCGATCGCTCCTAGAAATTTCCCTGTTAGCAACGCGCCAAGCTCATCGCAATACTTGGCAGCCAGAGGTTCAGGGTAACGACCAGCACAGCAGTAGCAGCAGCAACCGTTTTGGTTTCTCAGATATAGAATTAGACCGGTTTACTCCTTTCCATAGCCAATCTCAAGAGATTATTGAGCTGATCGTCCGAGTCCGGGAGTCGGCCGCTGACATTGAATTTTTGGTGGATGAGGCCGACCAAGTGACTCGCCAATTGCGGCAAGTTACAACTCAGTTGCAAGAAGGCTTAACTCGCGCGCGGATGATGCCTTTTGCTCAAACAGCAGACAGACTACCCCGTGCGGTGCGAGATATTTCCATTAAATGCGGTAAGCAGGCGCAATTAGTGGTTGAGGGCAAAGATACTTTAATCGACAAGATGATTCTGGAGCAGTTATATGACCCTATGACTCACTTGGTGAATAATGCCATTACTCACGGGATTGAAACTCCCGATGTGCGACAGGCCGCTGGTAAGCCCGCAGTAGGTAAGATTACGATTCGGGTGTTCCATCAAGGCAACCAGACGGTGATTTCGATTTCTGACGATGGGGCCGGGATCGATCCGCAAAAGGTGAAGGCGAAGGCGCTCAAGCAAGGGTTGATTACTGCGGCGGGGGCGCAAAAAATGTCTCGCGCTGATGTTTACGATTTGCTGTTTATGCCGGGATTTAGTACCCAGGAACAGGCGACGGAATTTGCCGGACGCGGTGTGGGGATGGATGTGGTGCGGACTAGCTTGAGCGAAATTCGAGGCAGTATTAGTATTGACTCGACTGTTGGTAAGGGGACGGTGTTTACGATTCGCTTACCGCTGACTTTGAGTATTTCTAAGGCGCTTTGCTGTATTAGCGATCGCGCTCGGATTGCTTTCCCGATGGATGGGGTGGAGGATATGATCGATGTCCCCCGCGAACAGGTGCAGGTAGGGGCAGATGGTCAGCATAGTATTGAATGGCGGGGTTCGATGTTACCTTTCCGCCATTTGCGGGAGTTGTTGGGTTACAACCGCTATTTAGGCCGGGGTAGCGTTTACGGGTTTAATGCTGACGATGACATGATTTCGGTGATCGTACTGCGAACGGCCGGGATTTTCTTGGCGGTGCAGGTTGACCAGGTTTCCACTGAGCAGGAGATTGTAATTAAACAATTGGAAGGGCCGGTACCGAAGCCGGTGGGAATTGCGGGGGCGACGGTGTTGGGGGATGGTAGGATTGTCGCGATCGCAGATGTTTTAGAACTAATTGATTTAGCTACGGGACGACTCAGCAAGGATAATACTGTAGCGTTCTGGGATGAGAATAGTTCTCAGCCTCCCGCTGAGGCCCCGCCTGATAAGAATGAGCCCACTGTGTTGATTGTGGATGATTCGATTACCGTGCGATCGCTGCTTTCGATTACTTTTGAGAAGTCTGGATACCGAGTTGAAGAAGCTCGCGATGGTAAGGAAGCTTGGGAAAAACTGAAGTCTGGTTTGCCTTGCGATATCGTATTCTGCGATATTGAAATGCCTCGGATGGATGGTTTGGAGTTGTTATCCCGGATGCAAAAGGATTCGACTTTATCTGAGTTGCCGATCGCAATGTTAACGAGTCGTGGGGCGGATAGACACCGCCAAATGGCTTACAGTTTGGGCGCACGGGGTTATTTCACTAAGCCTTATTTAGAGGAGCATTTGCTTGATGCTGCTTCTCGAATGCTTAAGGGTGAAGTGGTTGGGGCTCCTGCTGCTGCTGGCGCTTAATTATTACTGTTTTCAGTTACATGAAAACAGGATAATTGCTAATTCAGAACTTACGCAAAATCGCAGTACGGCTGTTTTTCAAGGGTAGTTCTTTAACCGCCAGGATGGCGGCGTTACCTAGAGAGTGCGTAAGTCCTGTACTTGAGTAATTGGTCAGGATTTACCTAAAAGTATCCGTAACGCCGCCATCTTGGCGGTCAAGAAACCGCGCTTGTTGGCGGCGTTATGTAAGCGTAAGTCCTATTGCTAATTGCTAATTAGGGCTTGCTAATAGGATAAATATCCTCTCACTTTTCCTTCTTCCTTTTTCCTTCTTCCTTCTTCCTTCTTCCTTCTTCCTGAAAATTATGACATCTACTATTGAACAGCTTAAAGCAAAATTTGATCGGGCAATAATCGCAGCCTTTGGCGAAGATTTGGCGGGTACAGATCCGATGCTGGTATTGGCGAGTAATCCTAAATTTGGCGATTATCAGTGTAATGCGGCGATGTCGCTGACGAAGAAGTTGGGGAAACCGCCGCGCGCGATCGCATCGGCAATTATTGAAAATCTGGATGTGGCGGATTTGTGCGAAACTCCGACGATCGCGGGCCCTGGTTTTATCAATTTGACCCTGAAACCAGAGTATTTGGAAGGGGAAGTGAATGCGATCGCCAACAATCCGCGATTGGGAATTGCGCCTACAAAAACGCCGCAGCGAGTAGCGATCGATTTTTCTAGTCCGAATATTGCTAAAGAGATGCACGTCGGACATTTGCGATCGACAATTATTGGAGATTGTCTCGCACGGATTTTAGAATTTCAAGGTCACGATGTTTTACGCTTAAATCATGTAGGCGATTGGGGTACGCAATTCGGAATGTTAATCGCCTATCTGCGGGAAGTTTACCCAGAGGCCTTGACAACTGCTGATGCTTTGGATTTAGGGGATTTAGTTGATTTTTATCGCAAAGCTAAAAAGCGGTTTGATGAAGATGAAACCTTTAAAGAAACAGCCAGACAAGAGGTGGTGCGCTTACAAGCAGGTGCAGAAGATACTCGCCGCGCTTGGAATTTACTATGCGAACAATCCCGTCGCGAATTTCAAGTTATTTACGATTTACTGGATATTAAATTAACTGAACGCGGCGAATCTTTTTATAATCCGCTGTTACCTGGTGTCGTCGAAGATTTGACAAAATTGGGTTTATTGGTGGAAGATAACGGCGCAAAGTGCGTATTTATAGAAGGTTTTACTAATAAAGAAGGTGAACCTTTACCGTTAATTGTCCAGAAGTCAGACGGCGGTTTTAACTATGCGACAACCGATCTAGCCGCGCTGCGCTATCGGATTGAGAAAGATGGTGCAAATCGGTTAATTTATGTTACGGATTCTGGACAAGCTAACCATTTTGCCCAATTTTTTCAGGTAGCGAGAAAGGCGGGTTGGATTCCTGATGATGTAGAGATCGTTCACGTTCCCTTTGGGTTGGTGTTGGGAGAAGATGGGAAGAAGTCGAAAACTCGTTCCGGGGAGACAGTGCGGTTGCGGGATTTGTTGGATGAGGCTATAGTGCGATCGCGTGCCGATTTGGAAAAGCGGTTACAGGAAGAAAAGAGAGAGGAAACTGAGGAGTTTATTGCTAATGTCGCCAAGGTGATTGGTTTGAGTGCGGTGAAGTATGCAGATTTGAGCCAAAATCGCACGAGCAATTATACTTTTAGTTACGATAAAATGCTCGATCTTAAGGGTAATACGGCTCCTTATTTGTTGTATGCTTATGTGCGAGTTAAGGGGATTGGCCGTAAAGGTGAGATTAATTTTGATAATTTGGGTGCGGATGCGAAAGTGATTTTAAAGGAAGATGCAGAGTTAGTTTTGGCTAAGCATTTATTACAATTGAGTGAGGTTGTGGGTGCTGTTGAAGGGGATTTGTTACCTAATCGAATTTGTCAGTATTTGTTTGAGCTAAGTCAGAAGTTTAATCAGTTTTTTGAGCAATGTCCGGTGTTGAAATCTGAGGAACCTTTGAGGACTTCGCGGTTAGTTTTGTGCGATTTGACGGCCAAGACTTTGAAGTTAGGTTTAGGTTTGTTGGGGATTGGAGTGTTGGAGAGGATGTGATATTTGAAGTAGGTTCACTCTGCATCAATTTCATCCCATAGTTCAGAAAGCGGTATTGTCTGTCCTGTCATTGCTTCGTGCCATCCTTGACGGAAACATTCTTCTGCTGACTTCAGTGATTCGCTGTCAGGAATAACAGTTACGCGAACCCGATGACCTGCTAATTCTGAAGCATGGGTAAGAATTTCTTCCCATGTTCCCTCTAGTTCGAGTATTTGTGTTGTCATTTTTTGCTCCACCAAGTTTTTTGGGTTGAGTTTATTATAGCGTGTGAATGATGGCTATTACAGAATTTGAGTTATACTATTTCTCTAAAATCATGCAAGACTCTTCGACCCCCCTAGCCCCCCTTGCAAAGGGGGGGACAAGAAGACTGTTGCATACTTTTTTGAAATTGGTATTACTTCTATTGATAGGCTACGGTAAAAAAGGGAAACCAGGTATTACATTATCTATTTCAGCCATAATTTGCATTGTCTCTTTCAAAGCAACCACGACGCGCTGATAGTGCAACACATCGTCAAAAGATAAACTTCTGTTAGCTTTTTTGCGGTCTTTTAGCCATTTATCCAACACTTGATATCCGCCCACTTTAAACGCCCACACTTCAGGGGGAATACCTTCAAAGTATTGCTGTTTGTTAATATAAACCCGCCGTTGAGATTCATTATAAGTAACTTCACTAACAGCATTATCGCCGCTCACCGGATATTTAGTAATGACTTTATTTAATTTTTGCGATTTCATCAAATGCAGTGCTACCAATTCCTCACCTTTTTTAGCTAATGCTGTGAAAATTTCCTGGTCGCCAGTTAAGGGTAAGCGGGGAAAGTCTATTTTCAAGAATTCTGCATAACGCTGGCGGTAGGTAGGACTGTGAAAGACAGAATAGGCGTAATAAAAGATTGCTTCCGGAGTTGGTATATAGCCGAGTTTTTCGCGAATCGCACTGAGGAACTTTTGGGATAGATTGGCTGTGGGTTCAGTAAACAAGTTTCCTTGTTCGGTCTCTGTGTCAGGGTAAAGATAGAGAGGGAAATAGGAATTAAACTCTCTTGAGTTAATTGAAATTGCATTACAATCTGCTAGCAAACTTGTCACAAAAACATGACGAAATCCTGACTCTACCTGTTGTCGGCATAAAATAAGCGCTAAGTTGGGTTGCAACATTTGCTGCATTACTTCTTTTACAGGTCTTTTTAAAATTCTCTTGCTAAAATAAATCCACCGGACATCAAAAGGCCGATAAAAATAAGAACGCATCAAATTCGCATCGTAGCCTTCAGATAAAGCCATTTGTCTTTCTGCGGCCAAATTCCAGCCTGCCTTATCTTTTAAGCCAAATTTAGCTTGAATCTCGCTAATTGTTACATCTTTTGAGTGAAATAATTTTAATCTTCCTTCCAAATCAGACTTATCTAATGCCGTAGAAAATTCATCTTGGCCAGTTTGAATACCATTTTTATATAATCCGAAAATTTCTGTCACCGGCATCAAAGTTTGATATTCCTCCGCAAATTCTAACTCCTTTGGTGCAAAAAAGTAATTAGGCGGAGAAGGCTGTAACTTTTGCCAGGAAACAGAATCAATATCAGTATTGTTCAAAAACTCATATTTATATTGCCGGCTTCCCCACAAATCATAATAAAAAACTTGGCTAAATTTATTATTTACCTCCAAACTTTTCACCGCCAATAAAATCGCCACACCCTGCTGAATATCAAACACATTTTTATCGATACTGCCATCTGGGGGAGTTTCCTTCAGTAGAGAATTCCCATGTAAATCCATCACATAAATTTTATCAAAACCGTTCAGTAATTGTTCCCGCATTCCGCGATGAATTAAGCCATTTAAATACGAATGATTTGTTATAAATGCAACAATTCCATAGCCTGTTTCTTCGATACGATCATGAGCAAAACAAATAAACTTAATATAGTCATCATCCAACGGTTGAATATTTTTCTCGCCTTCCAACCTGACTCTACCTTTGTAACGTTCCAACAGTTCGCCAATCTTGGTTAATTCTGTAATATTTTTACCTTTTTTCGCTTTCTTAAAAACTTTCTGCCAATCTTTGCCGGTGTATTTAATATCTGCTAAATAAGTTGCATCAGAACTAGCAACTCTGCGCCGTTTACTCGCATTTTGTGAACTTACCGAATAAGGCGGATTTCCCAACACAACCATCACCGGAAAATCCCGCTTAATTGCTGAAGCTTCATTAGCTTCTTGTGCGACAAATTGAGCAAACAGAACCTCCGATTTTTTTAAAGCTTCATCTAAAGTATTCGTAAGATAAACTCCTAAACGCTGCTTGCTGCTGAACTCATAGCCGAGATTTTGCAGTTGCAAACCGAGTTTGAGATGTGCGATCGCATAGGGAGCCATCAACAACTCAAAACCAAATAATCGGGTTAATAAATTCTCCTGCACGTATTGATTCCAACTCCCAGATATTCCCATATCTTCCAGATTTTGATAAATGCGATCGACAACTCCGTAAAGGAAAGTACCCGTACCAGTTGCCGGATCTAAAATTTGCACTCGCGGCTTTTGCGTGTCTGGGTTTTTTGTATTGTCCGCTAATCCTAAAGGCAGATTAAAACGGTTTTTTAGGATATAATCGACAGAGCGAACAATAAATGATACGACGGGTTCAGGAGTGTAGTAAACGCCCCGACTTTTCCGCAAAGCTGGATTGTAAGCTGCTAGAAACGTTTCGTAAAAATGAACTACTGGATCTGATTGTCGAGTGCGGCGACCAAAATTTTCGAGAATAACAGTCATGTCAACTCGCCCTAGTAGCTCCACTAAATCATCTATTGCCCAGTTGATTTGACCGAGTAAATCTGTTTCGATAATACTGTTAAATAACCGTCGCAAAAACGGATTAGTGGCTGGGATGTACGTGCCAGCAGTTCGGCGATCGAAAACTTGATTTCGGGGATTTTGAGCGTGACCAACTCGCGCCGCAAATAAACCGTAGGAAATAGTTTGAGCATACATATCTGCAAAAGCCGCATCATTGAGATCGGGTAGGAGTATTTCATTAAAACCACGTTTGAGTTGATGCAATTCTCCGCTTTCATTTTCTATTTGCAAAGCTGCTTCTGTAGCGAGTAGAATTGATTTGGTTAATCGCGCCATCTGTTTTGCTAAGTCTTCTGGACTATTAATGGCAGCGCCACTGTAGTTAAGAAATCCCTCGATTAGCTCAATAGTTTTCTCAGGGTTTTGGAGTGTAATTTCGTTGCCGATTCTTTTGGCTAAAACTGCGGTTAATCTGACTTTGCCCTCAACATACCAGCGAAACTCTAGATAATTGGTTAAAATTAAGTTACCGTTTAGAGATTCTCGATATCGCTGAAGCTGTTCTGTTTTTTCAACTGGATTTAAATCTAATCCGACATCCTTAGCTTCCACATAACCGACGAGCAAATCGCGCCGTCTGATTGTAAAATCGGGAACGCCTGCTTTATTACCTTTTTCTTCTATGATTGCTTCGAGACTAGCAGCCTGGTTATCGAGTAATTTCTTGAAAGTTGGGTAATGGGTGCGCTCGCTGCCCCGCTGAAGATTATTCTGAATTGAGTGGATGTAGGTATCAAAACGCATTGGCTTCGCCGTTAACGGTATTGATAATTATATAACGGTAAGTGGGGCGCGAGCGCCCTTCCACCCACCAATCTAACTAAAGTGCGATCGCCCCTAACACAAGCCACAGATAACTAATCTTCATCCTCTGTGTTACAATTGTTACAGTATTCGATTCTCAACAAACCCAATGACCATCAAACCGATTCGGTGGGTTGGTGCTGCCCGCGAAGAAATCCAATATCTTCCTGAAGATGCCTGAAAAGAAGTCGGTTTTGCACTTTGGACACTCCAGCAAGGCATACAACCATCAGACTTTAAACCCATGTCGATTGTAGGCAAAGGCGTTGAAGAAATAGCGACCAAATCAAAGCTTTAACTTAAGGTAAAATTGGGCAATTCTCGGTTGATATTTTAATTACAATGCTCAACCAAGTAGGTATGACTGTAAAAGTGGAAATTTGTCCAAAGGTAGCTTGAGACGATTGCCATTTTCTCCCCAAAAAACGATCGCCCTTGTCGCAACATTAACCAATGCTAAAATGATTTAAAAATCAATAAATCGGAATACAGCCCTATGCCTTCACCCTTTCCCGGAATGGACCCCTACTTAGAACACCCCGATTTCTGGCAGGAAACTCACCATTGGTTAATTTCCATGATTGCGGAATCCCTAGTCCCTCAAATTCGCCCCAAATATGAGATCGCTATTGAAAAACGTATCTATCAAATTAACGACACCCATGACAATAATGATGACTCGCTTTTAGTAGGTATCCCCGATGTAGCCATCAAACGTCAACCCAATACCCCCGATATTCCTACCCGTTTAGTTGCCACTGCTACCCTAACAGTTCCCACTACCGTCAAAGTGCCAGCCTCGGAAAAAATTAAACAAACTTATCTAGAAGTACGAGAAATGGCAACTAGGCAAGTTGTCACCGCAATTGAAATTCTTTCTCCAGTCAACAAACGCAATGGAGATGGCAGAATTACTTATCTCAAAAAACGCCAGAGTATTTTAGGTAGCTTAACCCATTTAGTTGAAATCGACTTGCTGCGAAGAGGGGAACCTATGCCCATACTTAACAATTCTATTCAAAGCGATTATCGCGTTTTAGTCAGTCGCAGCGATCGCCGTCCCCTTGCCGAACTTTATGCTTTTAACCTCCGCGATTCTCTACCTGTATTTCTACTTCCCTTACGTGAGGAAGATGTAGAACCTATTGTTAACTTACCAGAATTGTTCGCAGGTGTTTACGATCGCGCGGGCTATGACTATCGAATCGATTACGAGCGAGCTCCGATACCGTCCCTGTCCGAACAAAATCTGGTTTGGGCAAACGAACTTTTACAAGCAACTGGACTGCGAGATAATTAATCCTATTTAACCTTATAGATCGGCGCGTTCACGCCGCAGATATTTCCTCTGGCAAAACATAGAAATCCACATCAATTTCCGCATTCAATTGATGCGCCATCTCAACAAGATACCTATCAAAATGAATCGCGGGGACACTCCCACTCCGATAATAAATTACACAAGAAATCTCCGCATCATAACGCTTACACAACTCTACTAAAGACTGCCATCCTGGTTGAAGCTGTTCCAACACTGATTTTACGTAATCTTCTAAATAAATCGAATTTTCTACTTGTGAATACACGCTCCAACCATTCTGCTTGTGTCGTCTAGTACCCCGTGAAGTAATTAAGTCACCAATTCTCCAAATTTCAGTAGGTTTTATGCCTACTTTGGCGGTGACATCGTCTGGGTCAAACTCCATTCCCACCAACTGGAAATAGGCGTAAATTTCTGATTCCATCCGAATGCTCCTTTTGAAACTTATTAGAAATCATTAATGTTCAAACCTGTTGGTTCACCCGCCCCAATACCACCTTTGGGTTTAATATAGATATTCCCCTCAGTGTCTTTGTAAAGGTCTTTGTTTGCCGTATTGCGCTTACCTTTTATTTTATGGATATTTTCTCCTCCTCTCTGTAGTCTATCAATATCATCCCAAGTTAGTAGCTTATCCTGTCTCCAGTTTCGCTCCTCTTCATCATTATCTGATTCCATGAACCATACCTCACACCCTCAAAATATAAGGGTTGAGATTAATTACAAAATCTCAACCCTCCTCGTATCTTACCCAAATAATCGCTGCTGTCCATCCGCCACAGGCTGGCCCGGATAAATCTCGCGAGTGCCCTTGGGAATGTAAATCCAGCCAAACTCCTGCAAGCGATTAGTCAAGTTAGAAATACTCACTCCCAACTCATCTCGAATTTTATATAAATGCGACCATTTCGTTAAATCTTTACCCTCCCTTTTCTGTTCTAAAATATGCCGAGGCATCAACAAACAACCTGCAAAATATTGTGCTTGCCATTCAATTGATGCGATCTTAGTATCAGCACTCGAACCCCGACAGACAAACGGTTCTTCAGAATCAGAGGCAATTTTTCCAAAATCACCTAAATCTAATTCCAACTGTTTAACAGTACCATCCGCCTCATCGTGATTGATGTGCAGTACCCAATGACCGATCTCGTGCGCGATCGTTGATTCAATAAACCCAGCAGGCAAATCAAGAATCTCTTCATTAATCTCAATTTGCCGCAGCCAGGGGAGAATCCTCGCCGCGATCGCACCTTCTGAATCCGGCGGGATGCAGTCCCAAACTACTCCCAAATCCAGAAAATCAGCCACCATTGACGCTTCAAACGGCCATCTCGGCGCGAAATTTGACGTTTGCTGCATCCGCATCAAAATGTCGTTTGCTTGACGCTCAATAGTTTCTTTGGGATAAAAGCGATACGGCTTAAAGATACTCACTTTGTTGCCCTCTCTCACTTAATGCACAGACTTTTTAATCCAACTGGGATCGTCTTGCATCCGGCGAAAAAGTGCTTGCATTTCCTTCGGATTCTGTCTCAGCAAGGCTTCGTACTGCTGAGGCAATCTCCCCGCCAGAAAAATCAACTCCTCTTGATCCAGATCCAAATTCCGCGCTAACGCTCTAATTACCTCCTCTTTGGGCGGATAATCGGCGCGATCGTTCTCCAGTTTAGATAAGTAAGTAAAGTCCACACTAAGTAAACCAGCTAGCTCACGTTGTGAGTAAGATTTATCCTTCCGAGCTTGGCGAATTAGCCTTCCAAAAGTTTGTTCCACGTTTTTTTCCCTCCAGATCGCTATTGTAGGCTTTTTTGAATAAAAGTTCAACAAAAAGCTTGACGATAAAATCAACTCGCGCTAAGATGGGTATAGTTGATGAGAAAGTCAACGAAAATGCGGTACTGATAGCGTTACGCACCAAAAACAACCAGTTAACACGCCATAGATAGCGTGTCTTGCAGAGGAGTGAATGCGATCGCCCAGCGTAACCGCTGGTACACAAACAAGGAGGAACTGCCATGTTGAGAACTTGGACAGACACGCACTACAAGCTCGAAGACGACGACTGGCTCTATATCGCCGCCCACGAAGAACAAAATTCGGCCTCCCTGGTTTGTCCCGGCTACGCGCGGGATGGCGAAGGTTTTAGTATCCACTTTACGCCAGCGCACGTAGAAATCTTAGAGCATTTAGTTGGTGCTTTAAGGATTATTAAAGCGCAGCAGGAAGCGATGCTTGAATACAGATATCCAGAGCCTAAAACGACAAGCCACTTAATTCGCTAATGGCTAATTGCTAATGGCTATTAGAGTTGTAAATCAAGAGAAAAGAAAGGAAGAAAAACAAATGACTAAGACACAAGAAAAACCAACAATTTCTGTTTTTGGTGCTAAACCCAACGACGCAATTTTAGTTCCAGAAATGCCAATCGCAGTCCGCAATAACTGCCAGTCAGGACAGTGGACAATTGGCGACAAAGACTGCGGCTCGAAGTCTTCAATGACCATTCTCAAATTTAGCAAATTTTTCGGTTCCCTCGGCCAAACTCAGAATACTTTATGGGGGCAATTATGGTTTGTTGCTGAATCCGGGGAATTGCCGCACGGAGTTGTAATGGTCACGTACATTAAAGGCCGAAGCTTAAACGATTTTAACTGCTTAGTTGCCTCAGTTCAAGCGCGAGGTGTAGAGCCGGCAACTGGTCTTTTTGTACCAGAATTCGTTAAACATTCCGGCCAGAAACCCGATGATAATGGTGTAGTAAAACCGATCAATTACTACAGCTTAAAATGGTCTTGGGTTGAACGTTCCGACTGGTCAGTTATTGACCAAGCAGCAGCAGTTTTATCCGATCAAAACAACCTATCACGCATGATCGATCTAGAAAGTACAAAGTCTATGGTGTGCTTGGACAACCTTCCACCCCATGAAATTGCCTGCTTGATGGCCGCTCATACTAATAGCCGAGACGAGACTATGGCCTTGAATTCTAACGGCGGTATCGCCTTACCACCAGCAGCAGAAAAAGTAACTGCTGACGTATTCTAATCGGATTGTAGAGGCGCGAACAATTGCGCCTCTACACTAATTTCAGGATGTATCAAGAGGGTGAAATGAAAAAAGTTGCAAATTTGACTAAATCAGACGTGCGCGAAACCAGTTTGAGACGCAATTTAGACCTAACAAAAGAGATTCGCGCTGATGCTACAAACGATCTCGAAAGTCTGACGGAAGATTTTAAACACATGACTTTAGTAGTCGAGTCTGTGCAGCGAAATTACAAAGCACTTTTGGCACAAAATCAACAACTCAAAGAGACTCTTTTAGGCTTAGTTGAAGAGTGCTATTGTTGGCAAGGTAATCGGTGCGAACGCTGCGAGCGAATTCTTAAAGTTTTAGCTGGTGACAAAGCTGAAGAAAAAATCGATCCAGTTGGAGAATATAAAGCAATTCTCAAGCAACTTCGCAAACTCGGATGATTGATGCGCCCTTCAACTTTAGCTATTGACGGCAGAGTTCGATCGGCGCATCATAGAAGTAGAAAAACTGTTTCTAAAGTACAACCATACAATCAGGAAAAGCAAGATGACACTAGGAAATGTCAAAGACAGCAAAGCCAAGATTTTGCAATCATTTCAGCAAATTTTGACTGAAAAGAAAAAAATCGAATCCAAAGTCGCCACTAAGGAAGAGGAAGCAGAAAAGGCTAAAAACAAACAACTCCTAGAAGTTGCCGCCACTTATACAATTGATAGCATTGTCAAAGGTTTAGCTGACTTACAATTAGATTTTGGCAGCATCATCAACGGAGTAACGGAGAAATTAGGTACAGAATCCTCGAAGTTAGATGAACTCAAACGCGCCCTTGAAATTGAAACCCAACGCTTGCAAGAATTGCAGCAAATTCGCATCGTAGCAGATGCTCTTCATATCTTAACTCAAGAACACCAAGAGAAATTAGCATCGCTAGAACAAAATGCCGGGATTCAGCGAGAAAGTATTGAAAAAGACACGGCTGAAAAACGAAAAGCTTGGCAAAAAGAACAGCAGGAGTTTGAGGTAATTATTGCAGAACAAACTGCATTACTTGCTAAAGAAAGGCAGCGGGAAACAGCAGATTATCAATACGAATTAGAGCGCACTCGCAAAGTAGAAACTGACGAATACGAAGAGTTTAAACGCAAATTAGAACGGGAATTGCAAGCATCTACTCGTGAGAAAGAGAAGAAATGGGTAGAACGGGAAAAATATCTTGCTGACAATCAAGCCGAATTTGAAGAAAATCAAACTAAAGCCGCTGGCTTTGAAGAAGAACTGAAGCAAGCCTATATCAAAGCTAAGGAAGAAGCAATTCAAGAAGTCACCCGCGAAGCGAAAGTAAAAGCAGATTTGTTTGAGAAAGAATGGGAATCTACTAAGCAGGGTTCTGAATTGAAGGTGCAATCGCTACAGGAAACAATTGCACGACAAACTGAACAAATTGCCGACCTTTCCGCTCAATTACAAGCCACGATGAGACAAGCACAAGAATTAGCAATGAAAGCCTTTGCAACTAAGAGTTAACGGTTAACGGTTAACGGTTAACGGTTAATTGTTGATTGTTAGTTTTTGGTTGTTAGTTTTTGGTTGTTACTTGTTAATTGTCATTGCGAGGAACGAAGCAAGCACGAAGCAATCTCAAACCTTTCCTAAACCTTACAATGCGTAAGTCCTGATACATATTTTCCCGATCATCTACTTACTGAGATATAGCATTTCCCAAATATTAGGAGATAGACAACGATGGCAAAAAGCATCAATGACAAGAACACTAAAGCTGAAATCTTAGAAGCTTATAAAGAAGCTGCGAAAGAGAAAGCTGCTTTAGAGTCGCAACTCAAACAGCTTAATAAGGAAAAACCAGCAGTAATTCCTGGACAGCCAAATGTAGTCAAAGAAATTTCAAATTTAGAGGCAGTGAAACCCATGACTTTAACTCAAGTTCAACAACAAAAGTTGCAGTACACGATTGAAAGTTTGATGTTGCTGCAATCAGGTTTTGGGGGTGCTGTCAGCGAATTATCCGAAAAATTGACATCGGAAGCTTCTAAGCTTGAAGAACTCCGACGGACTGTAGCGGAGGAAATTCAACAACTGAAAGACTTGCACAGTTTAGAAGAAGTTGAAGATGAAACTTTGGATAATTTAATCCAACAATACGAACAAAGTTTCAAAGCCTTTGGAGAGGAATTAAGCGAACGGCGCGAAACTGTTGAACAGGAATTATTAGACAGGCGCAAAGCTTGGGAAAAGGAACAAGAGGAGTATAAACGAGCACTAAAAGAACGGAATGATAACCAACAAAAAGCTCATCAGCGCAATCGAGAATCCTATCATTATGAGTTGAATCTTGCGCGGAACTTGAATATTGAAGAATACGATTTAAATAAGAAGGCGCTCTATAAGCAAATGGAAGAATTTCAGCAAGCACAAGAGCAACAATGGGCTGAGCGTGAAAAGGCAATTGCCGACCGCGAAAAACTGTATGCTGAGGTTAAAGCCAAGGTTGAAGCTTTCCCGAAAGAGTTGGAAGCAAATATCAAGAATGGCAAAGATAATGGTCGCAATATCGGCAATTATCAAGCCAAGATTAAGTCTGATTTGTATGCTAAGGAAGTGGAAGGACAAAAACAATACTACGAGTTACAAGTTCAATCCTTATCTCAGACAATTCAAAATCAAGACACGCGAATTGCTAATCTATCAAAACAACTTGATTCTGCTCTGAAACAGGTGCAAGATTTGGCGGTGAAAGCTATCGAAGGTTCATCGAATTTAAGTTCTTTCCAAGCTGTTAAGGAAATCGCTCTTGAGCAAGCGAAGACTCAGCAGAAAAATAAATAAAAAGGTCTAATATAAAATCCGGGTTAGCCATCCCCTTTATTAGCAATAATTCGTCATTGTTCGCTGTGCGAAGCAATCGCCTAGTCTCTGCGATTGCTTCGCACAGCGAACAATGATAATAAAAGGGGTAGTAAACCCGGATTTGGTATAAGTCCTGTAATTTGGAGAATTGGTATCAGGAGTGAGAAAAAATTAGATGAGAACGGATAACAATCAATCACTAACAATTACTGATTCAGAATATCGCCTCGGTGTATAAACCCAAACACCACCATATTTACGATCGATTATCCGAGTTTGACTCGATCCAATAATCACCAAAGTTCTCATATCGGCATCTTCAGGCTGAAATTGATCGAGAGTGCAAACCTTCACTGATTGACCCGGCCGGCCGAGATTGCGTCCCAAGACAACGGGAGTTTCAGGCGATCGCAATTTTAATAAAATTTCCTTTGCCTTACCTAGTTGCCAAGTGCGCTGTTTTGATACTGGATTGTAAAGGGCGATCGCGAAATCAGCGCCGGCCGCAGCAATAATCCGCTGTTCGATCGCTGACCAAGGCTTAAGAATATCCGAAAGTGAAACCACGCAAAAATCATGGCCCAGAGGGGCCCCAATCAGCGCAG
Source organism: Kamptonema formosum PCC 6407 (assembly GCF_000332155.1). GTDB lineage: Bacteria > Cyanobacteriota > Cyanobacteriia > Cyanobacteriales > Microcoleaceae > Kamptonema > Kamptonema formosum. The sequence goes on from NZ_KB235903.1 coordinate 653,524, forward strand.
CAGCAGCCTGCATTGCCGAAATTCCCGGCGCAACCCGAATTTCTAGACCCTCCCATTCCGGCTTAGCTTCCCGTTCCAACACCTCAAATACAGCCGCAGCCATCGCAAAAATGCCGGGATCTCCCGACGAAACCACAGCTACAGATTTGCCTTCTGCGGCCAAATCTAAGGCAAAACGCGCCCGGTCTAATTCTTCGCGATTATCAGAATCGTGTCGTCTTTGTCCCTGTCTCTGGGAGCCCGCTAAATCGAGATAGAACTTGTAGCCAACCCAATCCGTAGCTTCACGCAATATTTCTTTGACTTCCGGGGACATCCACTGTGTCCCTCCTGGCCCCGTCCCCACTATTGCCAGTTGACCGCGTGGGTGTCCGATAGTATCAGGATAGATCGGTGTCGATGCGATCGCGATCGCTACGCCCGCCGCAGGTATCGCGCCACTCATCTCCCCAAATTCCTGACATCTCACCAATCGCCCCCCAACACCCACAGCCGTAAGCGCAATTCGTCCCGCCATTATCCCTTTCTCTTCTCTGTGGGCCTGTGGAAATGGTGCATTAATATCAGCAGGAAATTCGACAAGTTCAGTTGGATCGAAAAAACGGGTAGGAACTTTAAACTTTTGAGCGATCGCTTCCATTGCCGGCTCTCCCATATTACCTTTGACAGCAAAGATCGCGGCAACAGATGCGGCTGCTAACCCTAAATCGTCTAAAAGTTGCTGCACATAAGCCAGCGCGATTTCTGGTTCAATGCTGGATAAAGAGGTCAGCGCGATCGCCACAGTTGCGGGATGATATACCAAACAATCAGCCTTTGGTACAACCGCTTTTTCGGTCACGCAAACCGTTAATTTTCCCAGACTGGCGATCGGTAACTTGCTATCACTTAACCAAGGTGCAATACCATCTAGTTGTAGCGTCGCCCCTGCTAACAAATCAGAAATAAAAGTTTTAGCATTTTCTGGGTTTGCCAGATAGTAACCTTGGGGAGGATTAAGTAAAGCAGTCCGAAAGCGGATATCGCCTGTGGTAGTAATTGCTGGCTGTACGCCTAAAGCTGTGGCAATTTCTCTAGCTAACTCATTTACACCATGCAATCCTCCTAATAATGGTACAACCGCACTGCCATCTTCCGCGACTGCTAAAACTGGGGGTTCGTAGCGTTTATCTGTAATTAAAGGGGCGAGAGTACGGATCAGAATTCCCGCAGCACAAATACCGATAATTGGAGTGCCGGCGGCGAATAATTCCCGTAAAGTTTCGCCAAAGTTGGTGAAGGTAATATCAACATCCCAAGTGCGATCTGCTAAGCCATAGAGGGAAGATCCGGGTAAGGCGGCGATGATTTGTCGTGCCAGGGGTACGCTATTTTGACCTAAAATGACAATTGCTGGGGAAACTGGATTCACGGTGAAAATTTAATTAATAATTGCTATGTTCCAAGAGGATTGCGATCCTAATTGGGAAGCTACAAATTTAATTTTACCATTAATACAGTAAGAAGGGTGAAGTATCCCGAACCAGCCACACCATAAATGCGGTCATTACCCCCTAAACCGTCAAGAGTATCACCCAAATCTGTACCAAGGACTGTATCATTTCCCTCAGTTGCAGTTGTTGGTGTTGAATATTGAACAGTAAATCCGTCTATTTTGTAGCGAATATCCCTCTTTTGTCACTCTATTTTATTACCCAATCGGATGACTTTACTGATAGACTTTAAAGTGTTCTATCGGCAATAACTTAAATAATTTTTTTGATAGAAAATCAAATTATTCCCAAATCTCGATTATTTTACATCCCTATAATCAACTCCTTCACTGGTATCTCTACCGTACAAACCTGTAATTTTACCCGTTAACTCCTCCATTTTTTCCCTAACTTGCCTGGAAGTAATTGTATTCAAAGCCACGCCAGATTGACGCGCAATCGCCGCCGCCACGCCAATTCCTTGACCTTGATAAATATTAACTGTTAAAATTCTTCCCACTGATACAGCCATCCCCACATATCCCGATGAACGTCCAACAATTGCTAAATTGTTTACCTTTGTAGCTAAAGCACTTTCAATACCAAAGTTATACACAGGAAGAGGGGGGATTTTGATTGATAATCCTTTAACTCCGCCTCGTAAATCAAAATCATAGGAGAAACTACCGATAGATTTTTCTGGTTCAGTTCCTCCTTTGATGATTTCCTCTCCTGTCAAGGGATCGACAACATCGCGGATATTTAATGTTTGCCTGATATAGATTTCATCTGGGATAAATAATCTCACATCTTTACCAGACATTTTTTGTAGCCAAGCCTGGATAGATGACATTTCTTGAATCATTTCTGAGTTTGGTTTTCTGCCATTTTCTTCGAGTTCAATAACTTTATCAACGGGGTATTTAAACAAAAACCCATTCCAAGATAAGGAGTTATCTTTGTAGATGCAAATATTAGCGCGATCGAAAAAGAAGCCCGCCTGATTAAAGGGTTTATTATGTTCTAAATGGTAGGCTGCACCTAATACTGAACTTCTGATATTATAACCATCGCGATAGGGTTGATAAATAGGTTGCCAAAAATTTCTCATCCAGAATTCAGCCCCTGCTGGATCTTGATATTTATTAATGCTATCTTCTATTTTTGTCACTAACTCTTGATTGTAGATAATCTCATCTTCAATCTTTTTTAACTCTGGTATTGTTAAGCCTGTAATCGTCGGTACTAAAGATACTGATAATGTAGAATCTCGCAATTTTGGCGATTGAGATTCATAGCCACGATAATAAGACAAGCCAGCTTTTCTGGCTAATTCTGCATCTTGAGTTGTATCAATATAGGAGTCAGCTTTAATTCGGATATTGTTTTCTTTAACTTCTACATATTCAATTTTTTGATTGGCGACATGAGGGTTAAGAGTAGAACCAGAAACGATCGTTATTCCGGCTTCTGATAGCATTTCTTTCAATGCTAGATCGCCTGTTTTAACCTCTAAGCAAGCTTCGGAAACTTGAGCTTTATCTAAGAAGTTAAGGAAACATTGGGCGTAGGGTTCGGAATACCAACTTGGTATTTTATCTAAGTCAACATAGCCTAAACCACCGCGTGTAAGTACGCCGCCTAGAGGTGCAGTAGGATGATTTGAACGGACTAAGGCAACTTTTCCATTGGGGCCTAAAGATTTTTTTGCCCAAATTGCTGCACATACCCCTGGAACTTCATCTCCATAAACTACTACATCATAGTTTTGATAAATTGCAGGTGTTTGTGCGGCTATCTCTGGTGATTTTGGTGTGTTAATATGAGCTTCTAATGTAGCGCTGGCTTGGTTGGTTTTTAAGATATAATTAGATGCTTGTCTAATATATTGTGAGTCGATTAATAGTTTTAATGTTATGAAGAATAGGATAATTCCGCCGATTTTCTTTAAGTTGGGAAGCATTCAGTTAGATTGTTAATGGATATTGAGAGCGTAAAAGTTGCTCTGCGGGGTTTACGCTGTTGAATATAGCACTTCGGGGGGATTTTGACATAAGTTAATGATGTTTTGGGGGTTGGCGGTTTGTGGGGGTTTTGGGTAACGGTTGCTTTTTTGCTGTTAGTATGTTATGGGTGCGATGTTTGTGGTTGGCTAGGTGTAGGTATTTTTGATGTCTGGTTTCAGTAATGCGATCGGCTACAATTAATAAATCAGGCTCGCACTTGGGAACAAAGTCTATTAAAGAAAAATTATGGATGAATTGGTCACATCCCCAGAAAAATATATCGCCTTTTTAGATGAAGTATGGCAAGCCGCGTCTGACAGTGATGGTGATCCACAAGTTGTCTATCCCATCTTTTCTGCTAACCTAGATAAATTCAATCAGATATTAGTGGAACTGTACCCAAATTGGGCTAACAATATTCTCTCGCAAGCAGAAGCAGACAAAGCTCGAAATGTTGCAGTGAACTTTTTACATTTTAGTAATTTAATTCGCCAGTTCCCTTTAAACAAAAATGCTAGTAAACAGGAAATCGCAATTATTGGTTACAAATTAGTTTTAACCGTCTTCACTCGCCATAAATTTCCTGAAAAGTGGGCAAGAACTCAAAAGAATCTGGGATTTGCCTACTCTGACAAAATCACTGACGATCAGACTAAAGCGATCAGTTGTTATCAAATGGCTTTAAAAGTATACACCCGTGCCGATTTTGCTGAAGATTGGGCTAATATTCAAAAAAATCTAGGACTTGCCTATTTTAAGAAAATCACGGGTGATCAGACTAAGAATATAAATACGGCGATCGATTATTATGAAAGTGCTTTAGAAGTATACACCTTTGACAAATTTCCTGAAGAGTGGGCAGCGACTCACAAGCATCTGGGAGAGGCTTACTTTAAGAAAAACAGGTGGAATGCAGCTATCGCTTATTATAACCAGGCTTTAGTAGTTTACACCCGTGATGATTTTCCTGAGTCTTGGGCAAATATTCAAAATAATCTGGGAGATGCCTACTTTGAGAAATTCACTGGCAACCAAGATGAGAATATTGATGATGAAAATATTGATGCTGCGATTAGTTGTTATCAAAACGCTTTAGAATTCTTCACCCATGCCGATTTTCCTGAGTCTTGGGCAAAGAGTCAAAATAATCTGGGAGATGCCTACTTTAAGAAAAGTATGGGCAAGCGATATGAGAATATTGATGCGGCGATCACTTGTTACAAACTAGCTTTAAAAGTATACACCTATGCCGATTTTCCTGGATCTTGGGCAAAGATTAAAAATAATCTGGAAACTGCCTACGAGGAAAAAATCACCAGCAACTGTGCTGAGGATATTGATGATGCTATCGCTTATTATCAAGAGGCTTTAGAATTCTTCACCCGTAGCGATTTTCCTAAGTCTTGGGTATACACTCAAAATAATCTCGGACTTGCCTACTTTAAGAAAAGTACGGGCAACCGAGATGAGAATATAGATGCTGCGATCACTTGTTTTGAAAAGGCTTTAAAAGTTGATGGCACATCTTACTTTTTTCGTCAATATAAGGCTAAGATTCAAAATAATCTGCTAAGTGCCTACAAGGAAAAAATCACCGGCAACCGGACTGAGAATATAGATACCGATGTTAAAACACTAAAGTGCCAGCCAGAATATTCTCCCAACCAATTCTCTCAAGAAACAGGCTTCACCGAACCCCAACTAACCCAATGGAAAAACGCCATTAACCGCAAAGGCCAAACCATCATCCAAGGCCCACCCGGAACCGGCAAAACCTTCATAGCAGAAAGACTTGCCAAACACTTAATCGGCGGAGGTGATGGCTTCTCAGACATTATCCAATTTCACCCCGCCTACACCTATGAAGACTTTATCGAAGGCCTCCGGCCAATAACTGAAAACGGACAATTAACCTACTCAATAGTTCCCGGTAGATTCCGACAATTCTGCAAAAAAGCCGAAGGCCGTGAAGATACTTGCGTACTCATTATTGATGAAATTAATCGTGCAAATCTCTCTCAAGTCTTTGGGGAATTAATGTATCTTTTAGATGAACGAGAAAACACAGAACGCTTTATTATATTAGCTAGCGGTGAACCATTTAGAATCCCTACAAATGTCCGCATTATTGGCACTATGAACACCGCAGACCGTTCTATTGCCCTAGTCGATAATGCACTCCGCCGCCGCTTTGCATTTATCCCTATTTCTCCCAACTATGAACTATTGCAAAACTATCATAATAGAGAGGAAACAGATTTTCCAGTTAATAAATTAATTGGTATTCTCAAAGATGTTAATCAGGCAATTAACAATAAACACTATGAACTAGGTATTTCATTCTTTTTGACAAAAACCTTAGCTGAAGATATCCAAGATATTTGGCAAATGGAAATTGAGCCTTACTTGGAAGAATACTTTTTTGATAATCAGACAAAAATGAATAAATTCCTCTGGAATAAAATTAAAGATGAATTGAGCAAAGCATAATCTTATGAAACAGGAATTACCCGAACCCATCAGACTCACAGAATATCAAGTAGTAACATTTAAAAAACATGAAATTACTGAATCCGTCGGACAGAAAATACATCAGAATTACAGGAAGAAAATCAAGATAAAATTTCCCAACTTTACCACAGGAGATAAATGGCAATTAAAATCTAAAGGCATAGTTGGTCATATTCCAATCACTCCAGAATTTCACATTATTATCAAGCCAAAAGTCCCGATTGCCAACTTATTTGGAATGCTTGAATATGCCTATAAATTTAATATAAATTTTCAAAAAGAACTGATAAAGTGTGAATATTTAGAACAACTCTATGAACGATTAGCAAACATCCTTGCTGAGAAAATTATCGAACGCTGTTGCAAAGGATTATATCGCGATTATTTACCCAAAACCGAAAAACTGGGTTATATTCGCGGCCGCCTCGATATCCGCCAAGCTGTTCAAAAACCTTGGGAAGTTCAAATAAAATGTCACTATAACGAACAAACAAGCGATATCGAAGATAATCAAATTCTAGCTTGGACACTCTTTATTATTGGTCGTAGCGGTTTGTGTGGCGAATTAGTCTCCTCGAAGGTGCGAAAAGCATTTCACACACTCCAAGGAGTTGTTACCATAAAATCTTTTACTTCACAAGCTTGTATTGATAGAAATTATCACCGTTTAAATCAAGATTATCAACTTTTACACGCCTTATGTCGCTTCTTTCTGGAGAATACAGGCCCAAGTCACGAAAAAGGCGATCGCGAGATGGTTCCCTTTCTAATAAATATGGCTAATTTATATGAACAATTTGTTGCTGAATGGCTGAAAGCAAATACACCCAAAGACTTTTTCATCGAACAACAATACCGAGTTACCCATGACCAACATTATTTCGATCGGATTGACTTAATTTTACGCGATATTGAAACCCAAAAAGTCGAATACGTCCTCGATACTAAATACAAAGTTCCCGAAAAAGTAGCCAATAGTGACTATCATCAAATAGTCGCCTATGCAAATGCAGTAAACTGTAAAAATGCAATTCTGATCTACCCGCAAAATCTCAAAGTTCCAAGAGACACAAAAATTGGCGATATCCGAGTTCGTAGTCTAACTTTTTCCCTAGATAGCGACCTCAATCAAGCCGGAAAAACCTTCTTAACCTCTCTACTTGCAAACACCATTCTCTAACTTTTATCTCCACCCTTAAAACTTCAATGATTTGAGCTCTAGGGTGGAGGCAAACACTGCTTGTCCTACCTGTCTAACCACAGGCGCAGTTAGATCAAACATTCGGACTGGCAGGAGACATCGATGTGGCTTCCTTGCCTTTGGTGACAGCTAGTGCAGCAACTTCGCGATCGATAAAAAACAACCCCTGTCCGTCTGTACCAATCAGTTTGATCTTGTCAAGAATGCTCTTAAACAAGAACTCCTCCTGGTGTTGTTCTGCAACGTACCATTGGAGAAATTGCAGGGTAGGATAATCTGGTTCTGTATTTGCCAAATGAACTAGATCGTTGATTTTGCCAGTAATGTATTGTTCATGGCTGTAGATTTTTTCAAACATTTCCTGCAACGAGTTAAACTCTCTCGGTGGTGCTTCCATTCCACCAATAATGGCTAATGCACCAGTTTCTTGTAAGTAACTGATTAAACGTCGCATGTGCATTGTTTCTTCATCGGCGTGTTGACTGAGAAAGGTCGCACAACCATCTAAAGCTTTGTAGGCGCACCAAGAACTCATTTGCAAATAAAGGTGAGAGGAAAACATTTCCAGGTTGATTTGTTCGTTCAACCGATCGATCATCACTTGGGGCAACATAGCAAAAATCTCTTTGATAACTTAATCACTCTAAAGTTATAACATGAATGAGTCAAATCTAGTTAGTTAGATGCTTCGTGCTAGAGTCAGAATTCACCCACTCATACAGTTCCAAACTCTCCGGCGCACAGCTATGGCAACCGCCACATTGTTTGCCTGCCAGTTTACGCACACGCCCTTTGCGAATCAGCACATGGAGCATTTCTCGCAGAGCATCTGCATCAGTTTGAAACTGACGGGCAAGTTCTTCTAGAGACGTTTGGGGATGAGTACGGAGGTAGGTTTGTAGTTGTTGCAGAATCATGGGAGTGAAGAAGGGGCTAGGGGCTAGGGGCTAGGGGCTAGGGGCTAGGGAAAGAAGGGGAGGGGGAATGGGCATTGGTGTCAACTTAAGCCGAAAGCCCGCCCTGGGTTTTAACCCCTGTCGGATTAAGGGTTTGACCTTAAGTTGACACCTATGGGGAGTGGGGAATTGGTAATAGGTAATGGGTAATTGGTAATTGGTAATGGGTAATTGTTAATTACCCATCCTCCCTAGTCCCTAGCCCCTAGCCCCTAGCCCCTTCTTCACCCATCCACCTGATTATTGATTAGCCAGCACACTCGAACGACTTGAACTCTGGGGCGGAAGGCGACGGCGATCGCTGAACCATTTTAATCCCGCCAGAGTTGCGACCATTGCCAGAGCTAGACCAATCAACCAGGCGATCGTACTGCCGGGATGCTGGTTAAAAGTCATTAATTGGTAATAAAACACTGCCACCCAGTAAGCCAGTCCCGTCGTCCAGCAGGCAACAAATGTTGTCCAGCCCAGGTTAGTTTCCCGGTAAACTGCTGCGGTGGCGGAGACACAGGGGAAGTAGAGCAGCACGAAAAGCAGGAAGGCGATCGCCGCAGTCGTACTCCCAAATCGAGTCGCCATTTGCCCAAAGGTGGTGTAGTGAATCTCCTGCGCTTCTGCTGCTGCTTGTCGATCGCCCGTATCGTTCAGAATACTGAGTCCGATCGGGTCAAGTACCTGATTAGTCAGGTCTGCCAGGTTTTTGGGAACGCTGGCGAAGGCTTCCCCAATGCCACCCCAAAAATCAAACGGTTCTGCTTCCTCGCTGGCTCCCGATGCCTGTTCTGCCAGTTGGGTATAGATGGAATCCATTGTGCCCACCATAACTTCCTTGGCGAATACTCCGGTCATTAATCCCACCGTTGCGGGCCAATTTTCCTTGCCGATCCCCATTGGCGTGAAGATGGGGGTAATGGTGCGGCTGAAGGCGCTCAGAATCGAGTCCTGACTATCCTGTTTGCCAAAGGAACCGTCCATGCCAACGGAGTTGATCAACCCTAGAATCAACACCATGACCACAATCATCCGTCCGGCTTTGGTAATAAACGCCTTCAACCGCTCCCAGGCACGAATCAGGATGCCTTTAATCGTCGGAATATGATAGGGTGGCAATTCCATGACAAAGGGAGCCGCATCGCCTCGGAAAAGGGTTCGCTTCATCACCAGTCCGGTAAAGACGGCCGCCAGAATGCCCAGGATGTAGAGCAGGAAAACGATGTTCTGACCGTTGGTGGGGAAAAATGCCGCAACAAATAGGGCGTAGACGGGCAGACGGGCACCGCAGGACATAAACGGGTTCATCAGGATGGTCATTAGGCGATCGCGCCGATTTTCCAGCGTCCGAGTTGCCATAATCCCAGGAATATTGCAACCAAATCCCACCATCATCGGTACAAAAGATTTACCCGGAAGTCCCACAAACCGCATCAGTCGATCCATGACGAACGCTGCCCGTGCCATGTAACCAGAATCCTCTAGGATCGCTAGAAAGACAAACAGAAATCCAATCTGCGGGATGAAGGTAGCAGTGGTTTGAATCCCGCCGCCAACGCCGTCTGCCAGCAGTCCAATTAACCAGCCGGGGGCATTGATTTGCTGCAACAGATGGGCGGTGCCACCGACAAAAATGGTACCCACACCGATATCAAAGAAATCAATAAACGCACCACCTAAGTTGATGGCAACAAGAAACATCAGATACATCACCACTAAGAAGATGGGAATCCCCAGCCAGCGGTTGAGTGCGATGCGATCGATGCGATCGGAGAGCGTTTGTCTCACCAAATTAGTCCGTTTGGTTACACCTTGAAGCACTTGCCGAATCCAGGTGTAGCGACTATCAGCGATCAATAGATCGGTATCTTCTCCCAGAGTTTGATGGATGCGGTGACGATGCTCGGCAATCCGTCGGAGTGTATCCTGTTCCAGATCCGGGAGATGGCGATCGTCGTATTGCAGCAGGTTCAAGGCAAACCAGCGGGCACTAGAGAGTGGGGAATGGGGAGTGGGGACTGGGGAAAGAGAAGCAGAAATTTCTTCCCTAGCCCCTAGCCCCCAGCCCCTAACCCCTCTTTGCAGTATTGGCACTAAGTCTGCCAGCGCCTCCTCAATCACTGGGGGATAGGCAACATAAACACGGGGGATAGCCACCTGCGAGAGAGCATGGGCAATTTGATCGCACAATTGAGGAATGTGTTTCCCCGTGTGGGCGCAGATCGGAACAACGGGACAACCGATGCGATCGGACAGAGCATCCGCATCAATCTGGATCTCACGTTTTTCCGCTAGATCCATCATATTGAGAGCGATCAACATGGGTACTCCCATTTCCAAAATCTGAGTAGTCAGATAGAGGTTTCGCTCTAGGTTAGAAGCATCCACAATATTGACAAATACATCAGCACCACCAGAGAGCAGGTAGTCCCGCGCTACTAATTCATCCAATCCAGTAGCGGTGTCTTCTGCATCCAGGGAATAGACACCAGGTAAATCGACAACGGTAATGGAATCGTTGACGACAATCAGCTTACCCCGATGGCGATAGCTGCCTTCCTTGCGTTCCACTGTTACACCGGGCCAGTTACCCACCCGCTGATTGGCCCCGGTTAAGGCATTAAATAGTGTGGTTTTGCCACAGTTGGGATTGCCGACCAATCCGATCGTCGATCGTGTCATGACTTTTCTCCTGAGACGGACGTAACAATCAGGGCGTTGGCTTCATCTTTTCGCAGACTCAGGTGAAAGTCGCGCACTTCAATTTCAGTCGGATCGCCTAGCGGCGCATGGCGGGTGACGCGCAACTCGGTACCGGGCGTTAACCCCATTGCCAGTAGCTTGCGCTTATAGTCCCGCGCCATCGGTTCGTAGCCGACGACTCGTAACACGGAGCCGATGGCGGCATCTCGCAGTTTGACAGAGGAAATATCGGGAGTGGTTTGCATGGTTTCTATGGTTGTCTTCGGCATCCGTTGAGGGATCTCTATGGGTTGGTCTGCATCAATGACTTGAATCCGTTGTGCCATCTCTGCGCCTAATCCCAGGCGCTGATCTTGCAGGGACACGATCGCGGAACCCGTTGTGATGCTGCTAATCACTTCCAGCACTGCACCTGGAATCAATCCCATCCCCATCAGGCGGTTATTGGATTCACCACAGTTGAGAGAGACGATACGGACGCGATCGCCCACCTGCATCGCGGACAGTGGAAAAACTTTGACTTTGAGGGAATTCTCTGGCGCATCTAGTGGCAGGTCTGCTTGAACAGACGGCTTGATGTTTGCATCGCTGACATACACAAATCCCTGCCAACGGTCGGGTTGCAGGTCAGCTATCGAATGATTGACTGATTCATCTCCACTATTCATGGAATTTTTCTCCACAGAGATCGACTACTGAAATTAATTCTCATTATCTTAACTCAAGAATTAGTAAGTATTATTAGCGATTTTGATCTAAATAGCAATTACTCAAGCCAGACAAAGATAGGAGCAGGCACGATTTAACAGTTGTTTCACCAGTTAGCACGACCAATGGCTACAGTCAAAAGAATAGGAGCTTTTATCAATTAACTAAGAGTTGTAGTGATATATGGAACCTGCTTAGGTATCGCAAATCGAGTACACAATTGAGAATAAAGAGGTAAAAGAAGGGGCTAGGGGTTAGGGGCTAGGGGCTAGGGGAAGAAGGAAGAGGGGGAAGAAGGGGAAGAAGGGAATAGAATCAGCGAGTTTAGTGGAACTCAGAACCTCTTAACTACCAAAAAGGTTGCTATACCTGTGGGGGCGAAGCATTTGCGAAACAGAACCTTGATTTTCGATAGCTTAAAGCGCCAATGCTTCGCTTCGCCCCTAATTGCTTCGGGTTCCTGCTTCTACAGGACTTACGCACCCGACCAAAGAAACCGGGTTTTTTGAGGAAAATACTTCGTTCTGCCTTCTACCTTCTACCTTCTGCCTTCTACCTTCTACCTTCTGCCCTCTGCCTCCTGCCTCCTGCCTTCTAATTCTCGATCGCGGCTAAAATCCAGAGATTGCAAGGCGAAAGCCTTTGTCTGTGACCAAAGTAACATCATCGGGATAACCTACCCGCAGGTTTTAGCCTTGCAAGCAACTAAGCAATCTCTCAAAACTCAAAACTTCTTCAACGGCTATTTTTGCAGGTTATTGACTGTTGGATTGCGGAGACTGCTGTGGAACTGTAGTTCCCGGAGTAGGGACAGTCGGTGCAGGACTACCCGCAGGAGCACTCGGATTGATGTTCAGACCACTTGGCTGCTGGCTTGGCGTAACTGGGAAAGATTGAAACTGATTTTGAAGCGGTTGCTGTCCCGGACTGCTGGGAGGTAACTGATACTGTTGGTTAGGATTGAAGCTCGTTCCTGGCTGAAGCGGACTGGGGAGAGGAGTACCGTTATTAGAAGCAGGGGGTATATTCCCAGGATTGAAGGGAAAGGAGGGGCTGGGGGAAGGGGAAGATGACGAACTGGGTAGAGTAGCTAAGGCTACGCGATCGCCTCCTACCTCTCGCAGACGATCTAACACTTCCACCACACGAGCATACTTCGCATCCTTCGGAGCGTACAAAACCATCAACCCGTTAGGATTTTGTTTACGGTAATCTTGTAAAACGCGATCGAGTTGATTCTCATTCATTGGTATTTGATCGATATAAGTTTGACCAAAATCATCAATGCTGACAATCATCATGTCTCGCATCTGCGACTGTCCTGTACGAGCCTTGGGTAAATCCACATTAATCGCCTGCTGACGAGTTAGTTGTAAAGCCGCCAGCAAAAAAAATGTCAGAATGCAAAAAATGACATCAATTAAAGGAACGAGTTCAATTCGAGTCTCTTCCGCAGGAGTATCCACATGAATCTTCATGATTAGTTAGCTATTAGTTGTTAAAATTTGAATCTTCAACGGAGTCAGAACCACTGGTAGGTTTTGGTTCTTTCGGATGCTCTATACTTTCTTGAGCATTAAGTGAATGCCTAGCATAACCTTCCTTAGCAAAAGAAGAATTGCTATTTTCTGAGCCTGGATAACGATTACTGCTAGCTTGAGACCAGTATTGGCGATATAACAACTCCAATTCATTCCCAGCCTTGCGAAATACTTTTACCTGATTGAACAAAAAAGCTTGAAAAATGCGGTAGAAAGTCAAGCTGATAATTGCCACAACCATTCCCGTAGCGGTAGAGATTAGGGCTTCGCTAATCCCCAGGGTAACTCCAGCGGTCGCAGAAGTACCAATATCACCAAGGCGAATTGTACTCAGGGAGTTAATCAAGCCTAAAACTGTTCCCAATAGTCCTAACAAAGGTGCTAGAGCAATCACAGCTTCTAATATTTTGTCACCGCGCCGCATAGAAGCTAATTCTTCATCGGCGGCGGCTTCTAGTCCCAGTCGAAAGACTTCTGGTTCTGGATTGTAGAGTCGCAGAGGGGCATAGAGAAATCTCCCAATAGGTTGCTGGTGTGCTTGTTTAGCAATCTCATTAGCCGCAGCCCAATCGCGACGTGCAGCTTCGAGGACTCGGTTGACTATCTGTTTTTCCTTGCTGATCAGGTTTGCCCAGAACCATAGACGCTCGATAATTGTACTGACAGAGAGGACGGATAAAACCAGCAGAGGGTACATGGCGGGGCCGCCCTTGGCAATGATTTCTTGAATATTCACGGTGTTTTTACTCCTCCATAACTAAGTGAACTACCTATACTGACTTGGTAAGAGTCATAGTGGCATTATTACTTCTACTGGTGTTACAAAACCTTACTTGCTAGTTTCCGAGTATAGGTTTTTCGATATTACAATCCGTTATATTAGCAACCGCCAAGGCAGTTAGGGGCTAGGGGCTACGATGCTCAGGGCTAGGGGAAGAAGGGAATAGAATCAGCGAGTTTAGCAATTAGTATTTGCCAGCTCCGATCGCTTAATATTCATCATGATCTTGAGACATATTCTGCTGTAGTGTTTGGTGTTCAAATCTGCGGTTCAGGCGGCGGTATTTTTTAGATTCCAGCTTGGGTTCGTACTTTTGCTTACCATCGGACTTGCTTTTTAACTTAAAGCTGGATTCAGCATCGCCTAATTGCTGCAAAGCGTGCGATCGCACAGTTGCTTCTGCCAAAAAATCTAGATAATGCTGATAACGCTCCCAATCACCCCGCACAACGCAGTTAGGTTCGTCTCGGTGCGAACAATCGCTAAATTGGCAACTACCCTTACTCAACCGCTGTTTTATTTCTGGGAAATATTGAGCTAACTCTTGTGGTTCACACTCCAGAGTTGGTTGATTAAAACCAGGGGTATCTGCTAATAGTCCTCCTCCCGGTAGTTCAAATAGTTCTACATGGCGAGTGGTGTGTCTTCCCCTACCCAGTTTCCCAGAAACAGCTCCTACTCGCAGGTTGAGGTTAGGAATCAGGAGGTTAATCAAACTAGATTTACCTACACCCGAAGGCCCGGAAATAACTGTAATCTTACCCTTGAGTTGGCTGTATAAAGATGGGGAGAGGGGGAGAGGGGGAGCGGGGG
>NZ_KB235903.1:668306-808914 GCF_000332155.1 Kamptonema formosum PCC 6407
GGGGAGAGGAGGAAGTTAAATCTTCCCTATCCTCCCTATCCTCCCTATCCTCCCCATCTTCCCTATCCTCCCTATCCTCCCCATCTTCCCCATCCTCCCCATCTTCCCCATCTTCCAGTGCCAATCCTACACCTGTGTGGACGCTGATAAATACGGGTTCGTAGCCCCAATTGGAGAGGCGATCGCGCCATTGTTCCTGCTGTTGTGGCGTTACTAAATCACATTTATTCAAAGACAAAGAAACCGCTAAGCCTGTAGATTCGGCCTTGACTAAAAACCGACTTAATGCTATGGGTTCTAAATCTGGTTCTACCAAGGCAAAAACTAAGAGAATTTGATCGGCATTGGCAATAGGAGGGCGATTGAGTTCGGTTCGGCGAGGAAATACTTCTGCGATCGCGCCTCTTCCCCCAGCCCAGTCTGGTTCTTCAACTACCACGCGATCGCCCACCATCACCTGCTGACCAATTTTTTTTAGTCGCGATCTGCGGGTACAAAGGAGTAGAAGGGGAGAGACATTAGGCATTAGGTTCGATTCTGCACCTGAATCTTCACCACTAGAACCTGAGACTTCACCTATCTTGTCAGGGTTTACCAGTCCCGGATCTAACCGTACTTGGTAAAAATTGGCTTGAACAGCCAATACAGTACCCACAAGTAAGGACGAATTAACACTCATCCTTCTTCCTTGCGATCTCTTCCTTCTTCCCTCTGTTTAAAACCGATCGTGATTTCATCCTTCTAACTGCTAATTTCATCCTTCATCCTTCACAAGAGGACGCTGCACCTTTAGAGCAAAATAGTCTCGCTCCTGAGCAGCAACAAACTGTGTATCTAGAATCTGGTAGCCTTCCATTGTCAGACTGTCAGGTACTTGCTCAATCGGTTCGCCGGGATCTAGCCAAACTTCCAAAACTTCCCCAGGGGACATTTGTTCCAAACGGAGTTTAGTCCGCACAAAATTAATTGGGCAGGGAGTCCCCCGTAGATCCATCTGGATTCTGGGCTTTGAAGTTACACTTTCGCTCATTTTTGAAATAAATTCCCTAAAAACCCTTCAATCCCGCCTTTTCCCGTGCGATCGCCTTTCAGTTTAGCCAATTGCAACAACAGATCCCGCTCCTCCGTTGTGACACGGGTAGGAATATCAATCGCTACTGTAATCAAATGATCTCCGCGACTAACTGGGTTTCCCAACCGAGGAACGCCTTTTTTCTCTAAAGTCAAAACTGTATTCGGCTGAGTTCCCGTCGGAATCAACAACTCCGTCGGCCCATCTACGGTATCTACCTCCAAGCGACAGCCCAAAATTGCTTGCAGATAACTAATTTTAACTTCCGAATGGATGTTGATCCCCTCTCGCTTAAATACTGGGTCTTCATCCACCGACAAAAATACGTACAAATCCCCTGGAGGGCCGCCCATTTTCCCAGCATCCCCTTCATTGGATACCCGCAAGCGAGTCCCGTTGTCAACTCCTGGGGGAACAGTAATTTTCAGTTTTTTTGTAACTTCCTTTTGACCTCTGCCACCGCAGACTTCGCACTTGTCCTCAATTACCTGCCCGCTACCGTTGCAAGTGGGGCACACTGAAACTTGAGTAAAGCTACCGAAGGGAGTGCGGGTAGCACGGCGAACTTGACCCGTACCGCTGCAAGTTTGACAGGTTTGAGGTCTGGTTCCTGGTTTTGCCCCTGTACCGCTGCAAGTTTCGCAGGTTTCTAAATGTTTAATCCGAAGTTCTTTATCTCCACCAAACACTGCTTCTTGAAACTCTAGCTTCAAGTCAAGCCGTAAGTCGTCCCCACGCACGGGCCCTGTACGCCGACGACCTTGTTGAGTGGCAGCACCGCCTGCAAAACCGCTGAAGAAGCTCTCAAAAATATCAGCGAAGCTATCGCCGAAGTCTTGACTAAAGCCGCCTGCTCCAGCACCGGAAACGCCTGCTTCGCCAAAGCGATTGTAGCGCTCCCGCGTTTCTGGCTCTGAGAGAACCTCGTAGGCGCGGTTGATCTCTTTGAAGCGCTCTTCTGCGCCTGCTTCGTTGTTGACATCGGGGTGATACTTGCGAGCTAGGCGGCGGTAGGCACGCTTAATTTCTTCTTTATCTGCATCGCGAGAAACACCGAGTATTTCATAGTAGTCGCCGGCCATATAGCTACTTGCCTGGAGTAAGTAATAGTAAACTGTGCAAAAAACATGAGGGAGTTTTTAAGAGAGGGGAGATGGGGGAGAGAGGGGAGATGGGGAAGTTAAATCTTTCTTACCTTCCCTACCTTCCCCATCCTCCCCATCTTCCCTACCTTCCCCATCCTCCCCATCTCTCCATACTAGGAAGTTGTGGAATCAATCGCAAAAGGATTCATTTCATCAACTTCGGGATCTGCTGGCTGTTTACTTGGAGCTACTGCGATCGCTTCTTGGGAGGAGAAACTTTCAGCAGCAATAGCAGCGTCGTCTGAGTCTAGCATCTGTGGACTTTCATCCTCAGCGACCGACTTGTTAGACTCACTGCCGACTTGCTCGTAAACAGCAGAACCCAGGGAATAAAGCACTTGCTGGAAGGATTCTATCTGTTGCTTCATTTCCTCGTAGGGGATGTCAGGATTGGCGATCGCTTCGCGCAGAGCTGAGGCTGCTGTGCGGGCTTCGGCCTTAAGCTCGTCGCCAATGAATTTTGAATTAGCTTTTAAGCTTGCTTCATAATTATAGAACAGCGTATCGGCTTGATTTTTGAGTTCGACGAGTTCTTTGCGCCTGATGTCTTCTTCGGCAAATAGTTCTGCCTCTTGGCGCATCCGTTCGACTTCTGTTTCGCTCAAACCGCCGGTGTTGGTAATTTGAATGCTTTGTTCTCTGCCGGTGCCTTTGTCTTGAGCTGAGACTTTGAGGATGCCGTTGGCATCTATTTCAAAGGCAACCTCGATTTGAGGTACGCCGCGAGGGGCGGGGGGTATTCCCTTGAGCAGGAATTTACCCAGACTTTTATTATCTTTAATCAGGGCGCGTTCGCCTTGGAGAACGTGAATTTCTACTGAAGTTTGCCCGTCCGCAGCCGTTGAATACATCTGAGATCGGCTGGTAGGGATGGTAGTATTGCGCTCGATTACTTTGGTAAATACGCCGCCTAATGTTTCCAAGCCAAGGGAGAGAGGCGTGATATCCAGCAGTAGTAAGTCTTTGACTTCTCCACCTAAGACACCTGCTTGAATTGCGGCTCCTAGTGCTACTGCTTCGTCGGGATTAACGGAGCGATCGGGTGTGACACCCCCAAAGTATTTGCTAATTGCTTCTTGGACTGCTGGCGTGCGGGTTGACCCCCCAACTAAAATAATTTTGTCAATATCTTTCGGTGTCAAGTTTGCGTCTTTGAGAGCTTGAGTCACCGGATCGATCGTACTCTGTACCAGATGAGCCACCAATTTTTCAAATTGATTGCGAGATAGTTCCATCTCTAAGTGCTTGGGCCCCTTCTCGTCAGCAGTAATGAAGGGCAAGTTGATGGCTGTAGTATCTCTGCCAGAAAGTTCAATTTTGGCTTTTTCAGCGGCTTCGCGGAGACGCTGCAAGGCCATTTTGTCTTTTGAGAGGTCAGTGCCTTCTCTAGTACGGAAGGTTTCTACCATCCACTGTACTAGGCAGTTGTCGAAGTCGTCGCCGCCCAGATGGTTATTGCCAGCGGTGGCATTGACTTCAAAAATCCCGTCTCCTAGTTGGAGAATGGAAACGTCAAAGGTGCCGCCTCCCAAGTCAAAGACCAAGATTTTTTGATCTTGGTCTTGCTTGTCCAACCCGTAGGAAAGGGCGGCGGCTGTGGGTTCGTTGACGATCCGCAAGACTTCTAAGCCCGCGATCGTGCCGGCATCTTTTGTTGCTTGCCGCTGAGCGTCTGTGAAGTAGGCTGGGACTGTAATTACGGCTTGAGTGACTGTTTCTCCCAAGTAAGTTTCGGCATCTTGCTTGAGTTTCAGCAGTACCATTGCCGAAATTTCCTGGGGCGTGTAATTTTTGCCGCGAATTTGGACATCAACGGTATTGTCTTTGCCGTTGATGCAGGTGTAGGGAACGCGGGAGCGTTCTTCTTCGGTGTCTTCCCAGCGACGGCCGATGAATCGTTTAATGCTGTAGACGGTATTGGCGGCATTGGTGACAGCTTGGCGTTTGGCGAGTTGCCCAACTAAGCGATCGCCACCTTTGCCAAATCCTACAATGCTCGGAGTTGTGCGTCCGCCCTCTGAGTTTGAGATCACGAC
The DNA here is from genome assembly GCF_000332155.1 of Kamptonema formosum PCC 6407. Classification (GTDB taxonomy): domain Bacteria; phylum Cyanobacteriota; class Cyanobacteriia; order Cyanobacteriales; family Microcoleaceae; genus Kamptonema; species Kamptonema formosum. Next base: position 672,560 of record NZ_KB235903.1, read on the forward strand.
GGGTTGCCCCCCCTCTAAAACCGCTACGCAACTGTTGGTCGTACCCAGGTCAATGCCAATTACTTTTCCCATAGCGCTCCTTGAGAGAATTAAAAACGTAAAATTAAAAATTAAAGGAAAAGATATTTTTAATTTTTAACTTTACATTTTTAATTTTTAACTTGGGTCGGAGTTATTTTCCGATACTTTTTTGTTAACCTATGCTCGCAAACGCATAAGTTGAGTTACCCAGGACTTACACACCCAACCTCATAAACCGGGTTTTTTGACGAAAATACTTCGCCCGAACCCACAGATGCTCTCAAAAACCCGGTTTCTGGGACGACCTGCGTAAGTTCTATTACCTTTGCCACCAAGACTTACCAAATAATGTCCACAGGAAAGTCCGAGGAACACCACTTAGATGCCTAGCACCCAAACTCAAAAGAGTCTTTGGGAAAAAAGAGAATGCTAGCATACTTCAGCCTTGGTTAGCAAAATGTTTACTGTGGCTCAACTTCTTCAGAGGCGGGTTCGGGAGCTGCTGCCACTTTTACCATTGCATGGCGCAGGACGCGCTCTCCGAGCATATAGCCCCGCACCAATTCTTCTGCCACAGTCCCCTCCTCATACTGGTCGGTAGGTTCTCGCATTACCGCTTCGTGGAGGTTGGGGTCGAAAGGCTGACCTTCGGGACGCATCGGGGAGACTCCCACCCGTTTAAGGCAGTCTACCATTTGCTTATAAACGCTTTGGTAGCTTTTGTGTATGCCCATCTCGCCGTCAGTTTGCGGCTTAATATGGGATCTAGCCCGCTCGAAATTGTCAATTACTGGCAACAATTCCATGATTGTGGCACACTTCACTTGCAAATCCAACTCTTCTTTTTCCTTAGCAGTGCGCCTGCGGAAGTTCTCAAAATCTGCTGCCAGCCGCAAATTTTGATTTTTCAGATCGTCTACCTGAGCGGAACTTGCTTGTACCTGAGCTTTTAATGACTCATTTTCCTTAGTTGCGCTTGCCAATTCCGCCTTTAAAAACTCCAGGGCTTCAGCTAGCCCGGGATCGGCAAAATTGCCCCCTGACGTGGATGGTGCGTTTCCTGCCGGTTGTGAAGCCTCTGAACTCTGATATGCTTGAGCAATTTGAAGCTCCCAGTCGAGCGGTTCGTTCAAATTTCCGTCTGCTGGCGGTGTTTCGTCTACCGCTTGCACCCCTTCTGGAGCAGTTGCTGCTGAGTTGGGATCGTGGTATTGCTGGTTTTCCTCGTCAATCATAAATTTCTGTGCGACACAACCCACACAATTCTAGCAGTGGGAAGAGCCGCGCCCTCCCTTGTTAATTGCCAATAAAAAATGGAATCGAGTAAAAATTAACTCTGCGGTGCGAAAGCCTGCATTTTGCCCTGGCAGTTAGCCGGAGTACACAACATTAATTAAAATATATATCAAACATCGCGTAACAGGTTTGTACAGAGTATTATAGAGATTCTGCAAAACGGAAGCCAATCGCCTCTACAACGCGGGCAACTCCCAAGAATACAAATTTTACCGAAATCTGGTTAAGCCTGGATTGTAAAAACTCAAGACGGGAATTGCGTTAACCTAGACTTGAATGGGGCTGCTAATATTTTAATTAAATCAAGGAAAGCTATTCCGGCTCTCCGCAGGCTCAGCCTCCAGACCTGAGTTTTGTTCAAAAACTTATGAATTTGGCAGGTTTCTCTAAAATTGCAGCGGATTGGGGCTTCAGGGTCGCGATCGCTGACGTTAGCTGTAGGAAAAATTAAGGAGATCTACGGAATTAACTTATGACTAACACATTCGAGCGGCGACCCTCCACCTCCCTAGTTGTCCAGAGCAATTTCTCTCCGGCTCTCAACAAAATGATTCAGGCTGGTTATGTCAATACTGACCAGCTCAAGCAAGCCCAAATTGAATGCCGCAAGTCAGGAAAGCGCTTGACAGAGGTACTCGAAGCGATCACCGGCCAACCTCTACCCCCAGAATTGCTGCGCCATTACAAGAAGCAGCAGATGTTTGAACTCAAGCTGGTGTATGGCGTTGAAGCATTTGACCCCGAACTCACTCCGATTTCTACTGAGCAACTTGGTGGCATCCTCGATTTGTTAAAAATATCGATCGACACTTGCACTCAAGGGCGGTTTTTGCCTGTACAGAAGACGGAAACTGAGCCGCCATCAATTGTAGTGGCCATGGCCGATCCTGACAACCTTAACTCTCAAGAAGATTTACGCCGGATTTTGCAGCCTCACGGGTTGAGCTTTGTGCGGCGGGTAATTACTAAAGATGACTTCGATGAGATCGTTTCTGCCTACCGCGAGGATGATGCGAAGAAAGCGGCTGTAAAGGCGGCTAAAGAGAAGGAAGAAAAGCTACAGTTCGGAGGTGACAACTTTGAGGTCGAACTCGAAGAAATCAGTGGCGATGTAGAAGACATTGCTGTGTCCATAGATGATGCTGAAGCAGCTCCCGTAATTAAAGCTGTAAACGTCATTTTAGCTAAAGCTTTGTCAGAAAAAGTTTCTGACATCCACGTAGAACCCCAAGAAGAACATCTGCGAATTCGGATGCGGAAAGATGGAGTGCTGCAAGAATATTTTCGCTTTCCAAAACAGGTAGTACCCGCAATTACTTCCCGTTTCAAAATTCTTTCTAATATGGATATTGCCGAACGTAGGCAAGCTCAAGATGGTCGGATCAGGCGTAGGTTTGAAGGGCGGACGGTGGACTTCCGGGTTAATAGTTTGCCTTCTCGCTATGGTGAGAAAATTGTGCTGCGGATTTTGGATAGTTCCAGCACTCAATTAGGTTTAGGTTTGTTAATCTCTGACCAAGAAACTTTGGCTTTAGTTAGAGAAACTGCGAGTCGGCCTTTTGGATTGATTTTGGTGACGGGCCCGACTGGTTCTGGTAAGTCAACTTCGCTATATTCCATTCTGGCAGAAAAGAACGATCCGGGAATTAATATTAGTACGGCAGAAGATCCAATTGAATATGCTTTGCCCGGTCTAACTCAGTGTCAAGTAATTCGAGAAAAAGACTTGACTTTTTCTAACATTTTGCGGGCATTCTTAAGGCAAGACCCAGATGTGTTGCTGGTGGGGGAAACGCGGGATAAAGAAACGGCAAAGACGGCCCTGGAAGCTGCATTGACGGGTCACTTAGTGTTAACAACTTTACACACGAATGATGCGGCGGGTGCGATCGCGCGTTTGGACGAAATGGGCGTAGAACCCTTCATGGTGTCGGCCGCTCTTTTAGGCGTGTTAGCTCAGCGCTTAATGCGTCGGGTTTGTAGCGATTGCCGCGTTCCCTACACCCCCACCCCTGAAGAACTCGGTCGCTACGGCTTGTCAACTTCTCAAGAAGTGGATATTACTTTCTACAAAGCCAACATAGTACCTGTAGATGACAGGAAAGCGCTGGCAGAAAGGGGAGAATTGTGCAAAAAATGTGGCGGTGGGGGTTATAAAGGGCGCGTTGGTGTCTATGAATTTCTGAAAGTTACAGAGCGACTGCAAACCCTAATTACCCAAGGTGCGCCGACGGAACAAATTAAGGAAGCAGCGGTAGAAGAAGGGATGAAAACTTTGCTGGCTTACAGTTTACAGTTAGTGCGTGAAGGTGCGACTACTTTTGAAGAAGTAGAACGAGTAACGTTTACTGATACTGGTTTGGAGGCTGAATTGAAAGCTAAACGTAAACAGGGGCTCACTTGTAAGACGTGCCACGCTGAATTAAAGCCAGAAATGTTAGATTGTCCCTACTGCTTGACACCACGCTTTGTAGATTAATCCGGTGAGCAGGGAAGTAGGGGGAGCAGGGGAGCAGGGGAGCAGAGGGGCGGGGGAGATGTGGAAGATGGGGGAGATGGGGAGATGAGAAAACTTTTTCCCCAATTAGCAATTAGCAATTAGCAATTAGCAGTTAGCAATTAGCAGTTAGCAATTAGCAATTAGCTTTGCCAAGCTCCGCCCAACTAAGAATATGAGTTACATTGGTTTGTAAGTATCAATCTGATTCGGGAGACGTATCTATGGGTTTGATGATTGAGGACGTATTGGAGTCCCTTGTAGAGCAAGGCGGTTCGGACATTCACATCCAAGCCGGCGCACCGATCTTCTTCCGCGTCAGCGGGAAACTGACCCCTCAGCCACAATTTGGGGAAATTTTAGCTGCTGAGGAAGTCCAAACGCTGATCTTCCAGATGCTTAACAATATGCAGCGCAAGCACTTGGAGATGGAATGGGAGCTAGACTGTGCTTACGGCGTGAAGGGCTTAGCTCGTTTCCGGGTGAATGTCTACCGGGAGCGGGGTTGTTGGGCCGCTTGTTTGCGGGCTTTGGCTTCCAAGATTCCTAATGCAGATGCACTGGGAGTACCACAAGTATTGCGGGATATGACGGAAAGACCGAGGGGTTTGGTGTTGGTGACTGGCCAAACTGGTTCTGGTAAGACTACCACTATGGCGGCATTGCTGGATTTGGTGAATCGGACGCGATCGGAACATATTTTGACAGTTGAAGACCCGATTGAATACGTTTTTCCTAATATTAAAAGCTTATTTCACCAGCGGCAAAAGGGTGAAGATACTAAGAGCTTTGCGAATGCGCTAAGGGCAGCTTTACGGGAAGATCCAGACTGTATTCTCGTGGGAGAAATGCGGGACTTGGAAACTATTGGCTTGGCAATTTCGGCCGCAGAAACGGGTCACTTAGTATTTGGAACGCTGCACACTAACTCCGCTGCGGCAACTGTAGACCGGATGCTGGACGTTTTCCCTCCGATTCAACAGCCACAAATTCGAGCACAAATGTCTGGTTCCCTGGTGGGAATCGCCTCTCAAAACTTGGTGCCAAAAATTGGTGGCGGTCGTTGCTGCGCGATGGAAATAATGATGAATACACCCGCTATGGCTAACTTGATCCGGGAAGGAAAAACTGCTCAAATTTACTCCCAAATCCAGATGGGAGCGAAATTGGGGATGAGGACGATGGAAATGGCTTTAGCTGAACTTTTTAAAGCGGGCAAGATTAGCTGGGAAGCAGGAATGGGTAAAAGTGGCAAACCGGACGAGCTCGAACGCTTGATCGGGCCGGCACCCGCAGGGGCTAAGGCTGGAGCACACCATTAATTTTCTTGGGGGATTTGGGATGGGAATTTAAGCTGAAATTCGCCATCCTAAATCTACTATCTAAAATCTAAAATCTAAAATTTTCAGAGGTAAGAAATGGCTACCAATGTTCTCCGTGAGAAACCTAAAGCTGGTCTTAGTTTTGAGGCAATTAGCCATAAAATCGAGCTGGCAATGTCCAGTGTTACGATTAAGGATTTGGCTATTTTTGCCCGTCAATTTGCGGCAATGTTCAACGCAGGTGTGGCGATGGTCAGATGCCTTGCAGTGTTAAATGAGCAGTGTTCTAATCCGAAGTTGAAGAATGCGCTCACAAGTATTAGTGCGGATGTGGAACAAGGGAGCGAACTTTCGACGGCGATGCGAAAATTTCCTGATGTTTTCGATCAGCTTTTCCTAAGTATGGTGGGCGCAGGAGAGGTAGGTGGCGTGCTCGATGAAGTGCTGGAACGCTTAGCAGTTTTGATGGAGAAAAATCATAAGACACAGAGCGAAATTAAGTCTGCGATGTCTTACCCGAAGACAGTATTATTCATAGCGATTATAATTTTTTTCGCGATGACAATTTTTCTGCTACCAACTTTTGCTAAGATTTTCAAGGACATTGGTGCAGATTTGCCAGCATTTACCCTTTTTATGTTAAGCATCAGTGCTTTCTGTACAACTTGGCCACCCATTCCGCAAATGACGGTAATTGGCAGTCTTATCGGTCTTTCTTTTGCTTATAAGATGTATTACAAGACTCCAGTAGGCCGCTTGCAAATCGATAAAATTATGTTGAAAATGCCTGTGCTTGGGGATCTGCTAGAAAAATCGGCGGTGGCGAGGTTTTGCATCATTTTTGGGACGCTGACGCGATCGGGGGTTCCGATTCTAAATTCCTTGGAAATTGTGAGAGATGTGGCGGGAAATCAAGCGATCTCGAATGCGATCGAATATGCAAGGACTCAGATTATGGGTGGGGGTATGATTAGTATTGCTTTGCAAGAACAGGCTGTTTTCCCGGCCTTGGCAATTCAGATGATGGCTATTGGTGAGGAGACGGGAGAATTAGATAAGATGCTGATGAAAGTTGGCGCTTTTTATGAAACGGAAGTGGAAGAGGCAGTTAAAGCGCTCACGAGTATGATGGAACCTCTGATGATTGTTGTAATTGGCGGTATTGTGGCTTCGATTTTGCTGTCTATGTATCTGCCAATGTTCGCAGTGTTTCAGAAGATGTAGAAAATGGTTAACTGTAAACAGTTAACTGTTCATGGTTAACTGTTTACAAATTACTAATTAATATTTGAAGATGCCTATTAAACAATCACATTACGAAGCGTTGCTGGCAGAGTACAGTGAATCCTCGGCAGCGATCGCACTGCTGAAACGCTATCGCCTTTATCTGGAAATGATTCCGAGTATGCGCCGAGCTCACGAGAGTGTAATTACTATTCCACTGCCAGTTGTGCGCCTGCGCGACGGTGTTTCGCATTCGGGGATTAGCGGTGTCAGCATAGCACCTGGACAGGCTATTTGCTTGCCTTGCGATGTGGCGATTTTGATGTGCGATCCTGAGTGGAAGGTGAAAACAGGGGTAGAAATTTTGATTTTTATCCACCGCTATCAGGAGGATTATTCAGAATTGCTGGGTCGCTGGCGGCAGGCTCAAGTTTGGTTGGATAAGGGTTATGAGTGGGTGATGTCCCACAGTTATAGGCATATTTACAGTGAGGAAGCTGAGGAGATTCATCCGCTATTTGTGTTGTTTGAAGATACGCCGGAACGGATTCAGCGGGGGTTGAAAGGTGCGGGTTTGCCGTTTGTGATCGAAAGTTTTGAGGCGGCTATTGAGGATGAGGAATCTGAGTCTTTTTCGGCTGATAGTCCGCCGATAACTAGCGATTAGTTGGTGGTAAATGGTTGTGGCTAGCGCTGATTTTAGGGATAACTATGCCCTCTAATTCTTAATTATTTATAATATATTATTAATATTATTAATAGTTTGTGGTAAGTAAATTTAAACGTTAGCCTTGATCGGAGGTGGTAATGACTATTCAGAAATTAAATGGTGGTTGTCAATGCGGGGCCATTCGATATGAAGTCATAGGTGAGCCGATAATGGCTGCTATTTGTCACTGTTCTATGTGTCGGCGTGCTCATGCTGCTCCATTTGTGGCTTGGGCTATGTTTGAGCAGTCACAGGTTAAATTCATTAAGGCACAGCCGAAGACTTACAATTCATCGGTGGAGGGGAAACGTGGTTTTTGTTCTGAGTGTGGGACACAAATTAGCTTTACTGCGGATTTTTTACCAGGTTTGATTGATATTACTATTGGTAGTTTGGATGACCCCGATCGGATTAAGCCAATGCTGCATTACTGGGATTCAAAATGTTTGTCATGGGTGCAGTTTGCAGATAATTTGCCTCGCTATCCAGAGTTTCCTCCGCTGTCGTGAAGTCAGTTTCTCAGATGGATTTAGATTCCCGCAAATCTGTAGTCAGACAATTTTGCGAACAAGAGCTTGTGAGTTTGTGTAAGACAACAGAATGCTACATTTTGAGAGTTTTATAATTTGTGTTTATTTTAAGCAAAATAGGCTGATGGAACGATCGCGATCGCACCTCACCCCCGAATCGCCATCCCAGACCATCTAGACCAACTATCCTCAGCGATCGCTCCCAAAAATATCTTGCCAAAAATCACGACTTATGTATGACTTGACTAACGTCACGAACTACGCGAAACTTAACAGACAACTGACGTACTGCTTCCCGATATTAATAACTTTTGTTAAGTTATGACTCGCAACCTCTCAATTAGTCACAATTAATCTAAAGGTTTGCGAGTCAGCCAATCTTCTTGAAGCGACTTCAGCAGGCATCGCCGCTAGCTTACTGGTGCCGGTGTCTACTCCCACAACGACCTAGCAACTAGCCAGGATTTATGGAAACACTAGAATTTGTGATTTATCCAGATGGTCGCGTGCAGGAAAAAGTCACTGGCATCGTCGGTGCATCTTGCGCTGAGGTAACTGCTGCGATCGAAGCCCAGCTTGGCTTAGTCCTCCATCAGGAGTCAACCTCTGAATATTTCGCAGCTCAACTGCATCAGTCAGCGGAAGCTACAGCGAAAGTAGCTTTGAGCGATTGGTAAATTGTTTTGTTAACTTCTTTAATTACTTGAATATCACCATGTCACACTTTAGCCAAATCAAAACCCAAATCCGCAATCTGACCTCCTTACAAGCTGCTTTGACCGATCTCGGTATCAACTGGAAAGCAGGCCCTTCCCAAGTACGCGGCTATCGCGGCCTCACTAACACTGCTGAAATAGCGATCGAACAAGAAAACGGTTATGACGTTGGATTTAGCTGGAACGGTACTGAGTACGAATTGGTTGCTGATTTGCAATTTTGGCAGCAAGCTTGGTCTGTAGATCGCTTTCTCAATAAGGTGACTGTGCGCTACGCTTATCATACTGTTGTGAATGAGAGTGCGAAGCAAGGTTTTCAAGTTGCGGAACAAAAGCAAAATCAAGATGGTTCAATCCGCTTGGTAGTGCAGCGTTGGTGCGCTTAAAAATTTACAGGTGGAAACCTTTCAAAATTACCAGAAGTTCGTAGTCAGGACTTTAGCCCTTACTTGTAGGTTTGGCAAGAAAAGACTTAAGTCCTTACTACGATCTAGTTTTTCGAGGCTTTTGTCAGAGGTCGAATTAAAGTCCGCGCAGGCGGACTTATTATTTATTGGAAGAGGTATAAATGTCAGAACTTTCTCCAATACCAATAGAAAGTATGAGCGATCGCTCTGGTTTAGAGCCGGAGTTGGGCGGATTTTTGCGGGATGCGCCGCAGCGTTCGGGTTTAGAACCCGAATTGGGCGGTATGCTGCGACAGAAGGGGGTTTATGTTGATGAAATTACCTGTATCGGCTGCAAACATTGCGCCCACGTTGCTCGTAATACATTCTACATTGAGCCGGACTATGGGCGATCGCGCGTGGTACGACAGGATGGGGACTCTGAGGACTTAATTCAGGAAGCGATCGACACTTGTCCAGTTGATTGCATCCACTGGGTTGATTACACTGAACTTAAGAAATTGGAAAACGAGCGCAAAGATCAGATCATCCCCCTGATCGGGTTTCCCGTCGATCGTGCTACGGTTCAGGCTCAAATCCGCCAACGCCAAAAAGCGAGGCGCGATCGCAAACGCGCCGATTGAAGTTATCACTATTTCTCACAAAATCAAAGGGTGGGCGCTGCTACAAACTATACTTCGATCGCTAAATATAGGTAATCCAGCACCCTCACCCTACAAGCTACTTGAATTTTTCCCAAGTTAAAATCATGAAATATCCCTCCATGTTTGCGGCATATACTTACAAAATTTATAAGTAAATCCACCTCATTAAACGTAAAAAACAGAGGACTAAAAAGCTGGCTGCGTATGTTTTCTTTCCTCCCTATCTCCTAGATAACTAAATCATTATCTCCTAGATAACTAATCTCCTAGATAACTAAATCCTTCTTCCTTTTTCCTTTCAAATTTTCAGCCTTGAATCGGCTTTCCCTCGCGATTAATAAGGCGACTTTTTGCATCAACAGCCGTAACATCCTCATAAACACCCTCATCGCGCTTCACATACTTGCTAAACCCAGCGCTCTTGTAATCAGTATTTGATGTCGGCATTATCAGTCTTGGCGCACTCAGCAAACGGCGCACAGTAGCGTCTTCTGGAGTATCTCCGGGATCGCATTTAGCTAACTTGCACAGTTCCCCCCAAGTAGTCACTTGCTGGTTCATACTGTGCCAAACTTCGACCCGTTCGTTATTGGTGGGACAAAAATAATCGTAGATAGGCATGGAAATAATCTCGATCGCAATGACTCAGATTACTGGCTTTAGACTACATTTCTGCTATTTTAGCTCAACTATACCCCGAATTGCAAGAGAAAAATTTTAAACTAGGGATTTGTTTGCTCCCAATTTACCCATAAATCTCGATTGTAATCTTAATCACAATCGGAATCGCAATTAAATTTTGAAAGCGATAGGGATAGGGATAGCGATATCATATAATTAACCCTAGCAGGCTAGCTCTTCCTAAACGATCGAACCTGCTCAGAGAAATATAGCAACTGCCAAAGTGATTAGAAGGCTCTTAATTGCTGAAGCTACTGTTTTGATTGCATCTTTCCTCTGCCTCCAGCATAGCAGCCTTCTGCCTTTTGCGATATTTCCTCTTGAATCCCCTGTGCTTTAAAGTAAGTATGGCTCTATTACCAGTAAACTAATGGCAGTAAAAATTACTCTCAAGCTCCTAAAAGATTTACCATAGTTTGCTAGCGATACTCAAGCGATCGCACTGTCTAACTTTCAGTTTGATTTATCTATTACTACCGAGGATTTCTCCATGAGTGATTTCAAAGTTACGCCAGAAGTAGAACTAAATATAGCTCAAATGTTAGAGCGATACCAGTTAGAAGATGAAGCAATCCTACGGCGTTGGGCCAAGCTGCACGGCATCAATAGCAGTCGAGGTTTTTACTATCCTAGCGAAGTAGATTTAATCGATCACGTTCACCACCATATTTACAATTTGGGAATGAGCATAGCTGACTACCAAAATCTTTTAGACCGCCGCCGCAACCATTCCCAACCTGCTGCTGAATCAAATAAAACTATTGCTAATCAGGTCGCTGATGAAGCTTATGATGCTATCGAAATGCTGACGGAACAATACTCAGAAGCAATAGATTTGATGGGTGAAAGAATTGCCGATCATTTCGTAGACGAGCTAGATTTATCGGTGATGCGACATCTCGCTAAAAAGGTACAAGACCGACGAAAACTCAACGGTCAGGCTAGACCTAATCGGTTTGTCCAAATCATTAAAGCAGTGATGCAACCTAACGGCAATACACTACTGGTACCTAAACACAATGAGGAATCTAGTATCGAACTTGAACACCACCATCGACTCGGCTAATAATTAGACACAATTGCAAAGGCGAAGCTGATACGCCCGAAGTCATCATTAAAAGCCAAAAAAATCTGCATTAGCTTGACTCCGACATAATTTTTGCAATTTGTTTATTTTTTGCAACCCTAAAAAGTTACCTCTAAGAGCGGCCTTATGACTCTCCTAAAGGTAACTTTTTATTCATAAATTCGAGCGCTATGACCTGTTTTAAACAGGACTTACGCACCCAACCAAAGAAACCGGGTTTTTTGAAGAAAATACTTGGTTGTTACCCATAGATTCTCTCAAAAACCCGGTTTCTGGGACTCCCTGCCTAAGTCCTACAAACTACTACCGAGAACGACCCTCTCCTGAGTTATCTAGACGAGGTTCAAGATTAGGATCTGGGGCATTAGTAGCACCCGGTGGGGCTACATTGTCATCTGAGTTATTAAAACCAGGCCCGACACTAGGGCCTTCTTGGTTATTGCTATCAGGCATACTCGTACCATCCTGATTAGTGCCATCGCGCCTCATCATTGTACCATCCTGATTAGTGCCATCGGGCACGACCGTGCCATCCTGATTAGTGGTACTAGGTGTCATCCTAGTACCGCAGTCCTGAAGAGGTGTAGTAGGTGCAACATCCCTAGCAGTCTGGTTATTTAAATCAGGCTCAGTATTTCTGTTGTTCAGATTAGTAGTAGCAGGGGTACCATTCTGATTCGGATTTATACACTCCGGTGTCATCATCGTGCCGTCCTGATTGGTTGTAGCAGGAGTGCTTTGGTTGACTGGGTAGTTGTTAGTAGAATTTGGATTCGAGGGGGCGGGGGCATCCACCGTACCCCTTGGCAGAGTATTAGCGTCGGTGGGTGATTCATTGGTTTGGGAAAATGCTGGCACACCGACTAGCGAACCCATACCCACAATTCCTACCAAACTGGTAAGAATCCTAAACGAATTGATGCGATTTACTAATTTGACCGGCATCTTTTTTTCTCCTGTTACTATCTGATAGTTTGAGCAAATATTCTGCTGTTGTATCTGGTTAAGTTCAACAAAAATCTATTTGCAAACTATCCACTAAATATTTCTGGTTGATTTATCTATTAAAGCTTCTGTAACAAAACATTAAATCCACCAATTTATATAAATCAATCTACCTCTATTTTTATAGAAAAACCCATCGACTAAGCTTAACCCTTATTACTATAGACAGAATAATCTTTGACCTTGGTCTGCTGTAGGTTGTTTTATAGCTCTAACTTCGCTATCTTTGCTTGTAAATTCATCTCATCCCAAAAACTTTATTCTCGAACACCATCTTCAGTCACAATTCTAACTACAGACTGATGTCAGACTCTTCTTTATGTGCCACAATCGCTCTATAATTACTTAGAGTCCCTCTCTAAAATCGATCGGTATGATTTGCAAAAGGGTAGAAAAATGATTAAATCGTGGATGGTAATTGGAGGCGTTGCCTTTTTAGTAGCCTTAGCTAGTAGTTTAATTAGACCTCGCGACATCAAGTGGTTCAACCGCTTGCAACGACCCAAATGGTTAGTGTTTGAAAAAGCAATTCCAGTTATTTGGACGGTAATTTTTATTTGTGCTGCTTGGTCAGCAGTTATCGTCTGGGAAAAAGAACCGGGAACTTCAGCAACTTGGCTGCGAATGGGATTGTACCTACTTTTAGAATTAGTAACAATAGCTTACACGCCTGTGATGTGCATTGTTCGCAGCCTCAAAGTTGGTACTATTATTGGGGGAACGGGTGCGATTTTAAGTATTATAGTAGCTCTGACTATCTGGCCAATTTCGACTTCTGCGGCCTTGCTGCTACTTCCTTATATAGTTTGGAGTCCCATTGGTACTTATACTACTTGGGAAATGATGAATCTTAATCCGGCAGATGCTTGAGTAATTGTTAACAGTTAACTGTTAACTGTTAATTGGTAACTGGTAACTGGTAATTGCTAATTGTATACTATTTTCAGCTAGAACTTGTAAGGTGAGCGATCGCCAACAAATATTGATGATAAGTTATGAGCTTATTCACGGCGACCGCCCTCTTACATTTTAGTGCATAAATCTTATTCTTGTTACAGGAATTATCCGAGTCGATATTATTTAAGAGGATGGTGATCGGCGAGGATTTTCTCAACTCTGGCTTCATCAATACGAGCAGTTAATCTTGTAGCTTCGTGGTTATCTCTAATGGTTTTTGCCAGCGTAAAAGAGGAGCCGACAGAGAAAGTTAATCCCATCCCCATAAACCCTTTTACCCAGTTATCGACTGGCAAATAAATAATGCCAAAAGTAGTCGCGGAAAGGGCAAGAATAAAAGAAGCCCAACACTGAATCACCCAAGCTGCTGTATCTTTTTGCTGTGCAATTGGTTGTGGCATATTCCCTCTGGTTGTGATTTGCCGATTAGTTAATTAAGTTACACAATAGACATAGTTAATTAAAGGCGGTAGGTGACAAGGACACTTTGTAAAACTGAACAATGCAATTGGACTTTTAGTTTCGGGGGAAAAACGCTGAGGATAGGGTTTGAGCTTCCAATCAATAGGAGTGAGAGTGGACAGTTTTGAAACTGGACTAAGGTAAGGTAGGGAAAGCCAGAAAAGGCAAGGGCTTTATTTACGATCTACTATAGTTTATACAGCCATCAGTCTTCTCAATCATATCAATAGAATTTTAATAAATTTCAAGCTGCTCTACTTTCTTAAAAACGATCGATATTTTAATTTTTCATCTCTAGGCGATCGTAGGAGAGCAGTTAATTGCGCTCAACCCAAAGCAATTGATAATCTCTCTCACCGTCAGAGACAGGAGACATTCTTTGTATATACAAGAGCTCCACTCCAGCCTCTTTAGCTATAATTGGCTATTATTATTGACCGACAGGTGGCATATTTAGAACAAAAAACCTATGTTGACAATCTTCGAGGAGTTCTTTTCATCAGGTCAGTTTATCCCTCACGGTAACAGTTACCTGTGGCAACCTCAACTGCTATGGCTTCACATTTTATCGAATTTGTCGATCGCGATCGCCTATTTCTCAATTCTGGCGATGTTAATCTATTTCGTATACAAGCGCAGGGATGTTCCGTTTCTACGGATATTTATTTTAGTTGGAGTATTTACCCTTCTCAGCGGTACAGGTCACTTGCTCGAAATTTTGACGCTATGGCATCCGCTTTACTGGTTGAGTGTGGTTGAGCAAGCGATGACCGGTTTGGTTTTCTGTTACACGGTAGCACAAATGGTAACGCTGCTACCTAAATTTTTTGCTCTGAGGAACTCAGAACAATTAGAAACTATTAACCAAGAATTAGAACACGAAATTGCTGAACGGCAAAAAGCAGAAGAAGCTCTCAAAAGTATTGTCGCTGCCACAGCTTCAGTAACGGGAGAGAAATTTTTCTCAGCTTTAACGCAATATCTAGCAAAAGCTCTGGACGTTCGCTATGCCTTTGTTGCCGAAATAGTGAGCAAGGAATCCCAGAAATTGAAAGCGCTGGCTTTCTGGAACGGTAACAATATTGAAGACAACTTTGAATATATATTATCCGATACTCCTTGCGAACTCGCGATCGAGCAAGCATCGCTGCAATATTTCCCAGAGCGAGTACAGGAACTTTTCCCAAAAGCTATAGATTTAAAGAAAATGGAAGCTATTTGCTATTTGGGTGTACCGCTACTTTCGGCGAAGGGAGAAGTAATTGGGATACTGTGTATCAACAGCGATCGGCCTTTGGTGAATGAGGAAAGCGCCAAGGCAATTATGAGAGTATTTGCTGGTAGAGCCACCGCTGAACTTCAGCGCCAGAGGGCAGAAAGTGCTAAGAACCGCGCCTATGAAGACTTAGAAAATCGGGTGCAAGAACGGACAGCAGAGCTAGTAGAAACAAATGCAATTTTAGAGACTGAAATTAGAGAAAAAGTTGTGGCAGAATCGGCTTTAAGAAAAAGCGATATCCGCCTACGCAAACAACAAGATGGGCTGCTAAAATTAGCAAAAAAACAAAGTATTTATGAGGGAAATATCCAGGGAGCTTTGAGGGAAATCACCGAAGTGGCAGCCCGGACTCTGAGCGTAGAAAGAGCTAGCGTGTGGTTTTATAGCGAGGGCAAATCAGAGATTTACTGTGCTGATTTGTACGAAGTTACTCCTAACAGGCACAGTCAAGGTACAAAACTTTCTGCTACTGACTATCCCAACTATTTTCAAGGTTTAGAAACAGACAGAGTGATTGTCGCCAACGACGCTCATACTCATCCGCGAACTCAAGAGTTTAGCGAATTATATTTAACTCCTCTATCAATTGCCTCTATGTTAGACACTCCGATTAATTTCAAGGGACAAAGTGTAGGAGTAATTTGTTTAGAACAGGTAGGAACGGCTAGAAATTGGGCAATTGAAGAGCAAAACTTTAGCAGTTATTTAGCTTATATGACTTCTCTAGCGATGGAGTCACGCGATCGCAAACGGGCAGAATTAGCTTTGCGGGAGACAGCAGAACGGGAAAAGGCAATTGCATTTATGATGCAGCGAATCCGCCAAACCTTAGAAATTGATAAGATTTTCAGCGCAGCAACCTCTGAACTGCGACAAGCGATCGACTGCGATCGCGTTGGAGTTTACCGTTTCAACCCTGACTGGAGTGGAAATTTCGTTGCTGAGTCAGTAGCATCAGGCTGGAAAGTCCTTTTAGATTCACCAATAAATCAGCCTCAGCGAACAGAAACAACTATAGAAAAAGAGAATTGTGCCACCAAAACATTAAGCATTACTGGGGAACCCATAGAAGATACTTACCTGCAAGCAAATCAAGGCGGTTTTTACCAACAAAAAACATATTATCGCTCCGTTCCCAATATTTACCAAGCCGGATTTGATACCTGTTACATCGACCTATTGGAGCAATTTCAGGCACGGGCTTACATCATCACTCCTATCTTTTGTAGCAGTAAACTTTGGGGCTTACTGGCAACTTATCAAAATTCCGATATTCGAGAGTGGCGGGAAGCAGAAATTAAAATGGTAGTTCAAATTGGCGCTCAATTAGGAGTTGCCATACAGCAAGCAGAATTGTTAGCTCAAACTCAAAAGCAAGCGGCAGAACTTAAAATAGCAAAGGAATCTGCTGATGCCGCTAACAGCGCCAAAAGCGAATTTCTTGCCAACATGAGCCACGAATTGAGAACTCCGCTCAACGCCATTCTTGGTTTTAGCCAACTGATGAACCGCGATCGATCGCTATCAACAGAGTACATACAATATCTAAATATTATCAACCGCAGCGGGGAGCATTTACTGGAATTAATTAACGATATTCTGGAAATGTCAAAAATCGAGGCGGGGCGCATGGTACTCTATGAAAATGAATTCGATCTCTACAACTTACTCGACAATCTTGAAGATATGCTCCAACTCAAAGCTCAATCTAAGGCTTTGAAACTGACTTTTCAGCGAGATAAAACAGTACCGAAATTTGTAAAAACAGACCAAAGCAAACTACGTCAGATCTTGATAAATTTGATAGGAAATGCACTAAAATTTACAGAAAAAGGTAACGTTATCCTGCGAGTAAAAGTTGCCGGCAGAGAAAGAAGTAATAACGAACAGAAAGAAAATACAAATATTCCTTCTTCCTTCTTCCTTCTTCCTTCTTCCTTCTTCCTTCAGTTTGAAGTTGAAGATACTGGCCCTGGTATTGCTCCAGAGGATTTCGACAAGTTATTTGAAGCCTTCGGACAAACCGCAACAGGTTTGAAATCAGGTCAAGGTACAGGCTTAGGCTTACCTATCAGTCAAAAGTTCGTACAATTGATGGGCGGAGAAATTACCGTTAGCAGCCAACTGGGTCAAGGTGCTAAATTTACCTTTGACATTCAGGCTAGTTCCGTTGATAGAATTGAGAGTGAGAAAGCTCAGGCTATCAATAAAAAAATCCTCGGTTTAGCGCCCAACCAACTGGCCCACCGAATTTTGATTGTCGAGGACAATCCTGCTAACCGCCTACTCCTAGTTCGGTTAGTCAGTTCACTAGGCTTTGAAGTGCGCGAAGCCGAAAATGGTCAACAAGGCATAGCCCTATGGGAAAGTTGGGAGCCGCACCTAATCTGGATGGACATGAGGATGCCCGTTATCGATGGATATGAAGCTACCAAAAAGATCAGAGCTCAGTCAAAGAGTCGCGAAACAGTAATTATTGCCTTAACTGCTAGCGTCTTTGAAGAAGAGCAACAACTGATTTTATCAGCAGGATGTGATGATATGGTGCGTAAACCTTTTAAAGAACAAGAGCTGCTAGCTAAAATGAGTCAATATTTAGGAGTGAATTACCTATACGAAAATGATGGGGAAGATCTAATCACAAATTCTGAAAGCGAAGTATGTGATTTTTCTAGAATCCTTCAGCCAGAAACCTTGCAATTAATGCCGAAGGAATGGATAAAACAGCTATATCTAGCTGCCTCTCAAGGCAGCGACTCTCTGATTTATCAGCTCCTTGAACAAATCCCCGCAGAAAATTCTGCTATTGCTAAAGCCATAGGTGACTTAGTTGAGAATTTCCGGTTTGATAAAATTCTAGAATTAGCTCAACTAACTATCAGTTAAAAAGTTAAAAATTCAAATCTAAGCAAGTAGGGAAAAGCTAAAATGGATGGGAATCAGGCTGGCATCGTCCAAGAAGATATCTTAATTGTTGACGACAACCCAGACAATTTGCGCCTTCTCTCTAAAATGCTGACTAAAAAGGGATATCACGTTCGCAAGGCATTAAACGGGCAAATGGCATTAACAGCCGCGCAAGCTGTTGTGCCGGATCTAGTTTTGCTCGATATTATGATGCCAGAAATGGATGGCTATGAAGTTTGTACGCATTTGAAAGCCGATCCGAAAACAGCGGAAATTCCTGTGATTTTTTTGAGTGCGCTGAGCGATGCTTTTGATAAAGTAAAAGCCTTTGCCGTAGGAGGTGCTGATTACGTTGCGAAGCCATTTCAACTTGCAGAAGTGTTAGCTCGCGTCCAAAATCAACTTGCACTTAGAGCCGCAGAACTAGAAAAAAAACAACTAAATTATCAATTGGAAGAGCGAGTAAAAGAGCGCACTCACCAACTAGAAGCAGCTAATTCTGAACTGAAGCGGGAGATAGGCGAACGGAAACTCTTAGAGGAGCAACTGCTAAAAATGGCGCTCCATGATGCCCTCACTGGTTTGCCCAACCGAGTGTTATTTATGGAACGTTTAGTACAAGCTCTTAATTGTTCAAAAGAAGTTAAAGGCTATCAGTTTGCAGTGCTATTTTTAGACTGCGATCGCTTTAAAGTTATTAATGATTCTCTTGGTCATCCCGTTGGCGACGAACTGCTAATTGCCCTCGCTCGCCGTTTAGAAAAATCTCTCCATCCCAAAAATACCCTAGCTCGATTGGGGGGCGATGAATTTGCAGTTTTGATCGTGGATATTGAAAATATTACTACTGCCACCCAGTCAGCAGAACGCATACTTCAGAGACTTGCTTTGCCGTTTCAACTTAAAAGGTATGAAGTTTTTATTAATGCCAGTATTGGGATTGCTGTAGGTAATTTTAATTACGAACAGCCAGAGCATTTATTGCGGGATGCGGATACCGCAATGTATCGAGCTAAGAATTTAGGCAAAGGTCAGTATCAAATTTTCGATCCAGCAATGCACGATGCTGCTCTTAAAGTTTTGCAGCTAGAAAATGACCTCCGTAGAGCTGTCAACCAACAGGAGTTTATTGTCTACTATCAGCCAATTGTTGCTCTAAATACCGGCAGAATTTTTGGATTTGAGGCGCTGGTGCGGTGGCAGCATCCTCAAAAAGGTCTAGTTTCTCCTGCCCTATTTATTCCCGCAGCAGAAGAAACTGGTTTGATTAATTCTATTGGCAAGTGGGTTTTGGGGGAAGCTTGTCGCCAGTTGCGTCTATGGGATCGGGAAAAAGTCGCTGACTATCCTTTAACGATGAGTGTTAATCTTTCAGTACGGCAATTTGCACAGCCAGATTTAATTGAGCAAATTGACCAAATTTTGACCCAAACACAACTTAATCCCAAGTTTCTCAAATTGGAGATTACAGAAAGTGCTATTATGGAAAATGCTAAATCTGCTGCGGTTATTCTCCAAAAACTCCGAGAACGGCACATTCAATTGAGTATCGATGACTTCGGCACGGGTTATTCTTCCCTGAGTTACCTACATTCTTTTCCTGTTGACAATTTAAAAATTGACCGCTCTTTTGTGCAACGTTTGGATGGAAAAGCGGAAAATATGGGGTTGATATCAGCAATTATGAGTATTAGTCAGGCTTTGGGAATGAATGCGATTGCAGAAGGAATTGAAACCCAAGAACAGTTAGCCCAACTTAGAAGTTTAAATTGCCCTTTTGGTCAGGGGTATCTATTTTCTAAACCTTTGGAAGCAACAGCAGCAACAAATTTAATTCTATCGGCTCCTCGGTGGTAAGATATGACTAAAACTGCTGACATTCTAATTGTTGATGATACGCCCGATAATATTCGGTTTTTATCTTCTCTGTTGGTAGAACAAGGATATAATGTTCGTAAAGCCCTCAATGGGAAAATGGCATTGACCGCAGTTAAAGCGGTTTTACCCGATTTAATATTGTTAGATATTAATATGCCCGGTATGAATGGTTATGAGGTGTGCGAACATCTCAAAAATGATGCTAAAACTTCTGCTGTCCCTGTGATTTTTTTAAGTGCTTTGGATGGTGTAGTAGATAAAGTTAAAGCTTTTCAGATAGGTGGTGTAGACTATATCACTAAGCCTTTTCAACTTGAAGAAATTTTAGCGAGAATTCAAAGCCAACTTAAGATTAAAACTCTTCAAACTAAACTGCAAGTGCAGAATGCACAGCTCGAATCAGCATTGGAAGAACTAAAACATACTCAATTACAACTGGTTCAGAAAGAAAAAATGATCGGTTTGGGTGTGTTAGCGGCAGGGATAGCTCACGAAATAAACAATCCAATTAACTTTATTTCTGGTAATATTAATCATGCTCGTCAATATATTATAAACTTATTAAAGTTGATTGCTCTTTATAAAGAAGCTTACCCCACTCCGACGACGAATATTCAGGAAGTTATTGATGAGATAGATTTAGACTTTCTGGTTCCTGACTTGGAACAACTCCTAGATTCGATGCAAAAGGGTACGGATCGCATCCGCACAACAATTCTTGCTTTACGGATTTTCTCTCGTTTGGACGAGTCAGATATTAAAGCTGTAGATATTCACCAAGGAATTGACAGCACTCTACTATTGTTAGAGCATCGCTTGAAGCCAGAGGGGAAATCATCGGCGATTCAAGTTATTAAAGAATATGGAAATTTACCATTAGTTACTTGTTATGCTAGTCAGCTCAATCAGGTATTTTTCAATTTATTAAGTAATGCTATTGATGCTTTAGAGTCAAAGGATGAGCAAGATAACTCTAAATCTTCAGTACCCACAATTTGGATTACCACAGAGTTAAGTAATGCAGTCACTATTACTATTAGAATTAAAGACAACGGCGTGGGGATTGCCGATGAGGTCAAATCTCAGTTATTCGATCCATTTTTTACCACTAAATCAGTAGGAAAAGGCAGCGGACTAGGGTTATTAACAAGTTATCAAATTATCGTGGAGAAGCACAAAGGGCAGATAACTTGTCACTCTTCCTTGGGAAGTGGTGCAGAGTTTAAAGTCGATATTCCAGTGAAGGTGTTAACAGTTAATGGTTAAGTGGTAATTAGTCTACGAATATGACTAATTCCAAGCGTGCGTACTACTTTGGCAATAGCTATTTTACGCCTTAAGGGTGGTTCAGTTTAGCCTAGCTCAATGTTAACATGAATTACGTAAAAATCTGTCTGAAATTCAATGAAAAACCAAAAAGAACTCTGGCGAGTCATTCTAGCAGTATCCTTGACTGTTGTAGGAGTGCTACACTTTGTATCATGGGATCAATTTGTCCGAATTGTACCGCCGCAACTTCCCTACCCCAAAGAATTAGTTTATATCAGTGGTTTCTTCGAGATTCTAGGAGGAATTGGGCTGTTAGTTCCGCCAGTGAGCCGTGCCGCAGCGTGGGGCTTAATTGCCCTCTTTATTGCCGTATTTCCCGCCAATATTAATATGGCAGTTAACAATATTCCCATAGATGGAATTCCCCAAAATCAACTATTGTACTGGCTAAGGCTGCCTTTCCAAGCTGTCTTTATTTACTGGGCGTGGCTATACACTCAACCTGATGAAGATCGGCCCCGTGCTTCAATTATTCCCTACGGCACTGAAGATGCAAAATGAAAAAGTTTGATTATTCTCTGGATTTCAAAACCCTCAATTTTCGAGAACATCCTGAGCTTTATCGCGTTGGTAAAGGGGAGCAGGGAGTGCTATTGGTGGAACCTTACAAAGGAGAAATTCTGCCTTATTGGAGATTTAAAACTCCTGAAATTGCGAGGGAATCTAGCAATAAAATCTACTCCATGTTTTTAGAGTATTTGGAACAGGAGGATTTTGTAGGAGCGGATATGGCTCGCAAGTTTTTGCAGATGGGCTATACCCGCTCCCGCCGCTATGCTAATCATAAAAGCGGGAAAAAATATAAGTCAAATCCTCAGAAGGAAAGCTCTGCTGAAGCGGAAATGTTAGCAAGAAAAGATATATTGCCTCTGGAAATAGATGTGGTAAAAGCGGAATCGGCGGTTATTTTTAAAGAGAAATGGATACTGGCAAAAACTAACGAAAAGTATCTTCAGCTTTTAGCAAAACATACAGTAGCTTTCAGTTAAAGTAGGTATATGGCTAATTAGTCGCTGAAATTATAATATAGTATTTAGGGAAGATTGCTGGTAACGCCGCTCTCTGGTCAATGAAGTGCAAGGATCGCAGTTTTATTAATGTTGGCAAATCTGATACTATTAAAGTACCGCATTGCCACAACTATCTTTCACTCTACCGCCTAAAAATGACTTCACAAATAGATACTCTCTCTACTTCCTCTACTTCCTCCAACTTTAAGTTCACTCTCGTTGGACATATCGAGTCGAGAGAAGGAACAAATTATCTAGTATGCCGACAGGATACTAAATTTCCTGTTAGTTCGCTGCCAGCATTATATTCCTCTGAAGTTATGTTGTGGGAAGCGATACCCAGTACCGATTCGACTGGTCAGATTTCCAATCTAACTTTGTTAAATTTCTCGAAAGTTAATCTCAAGGAAAATCAAGAAGATAAATGCTTGTTATCGGGGCGAATTGTACAGCTAGGTAAGAAATACAATTTTGTTCAGATTAAGGTAACTAGACCAGGGGAGAAAATATTAAAAGTTACCTTACTATCTCCAGATCGTCGCATGAAAGTGGGTCATTTATGGGAGATAATTGCTGTCCGTCAAGGAGCCTTCCTGCACGTTCAATCAGGTAGCCTGATTGAGGAAACGCATAATTCTTTAGATGAAGCTTTACCTATTTTAGCATCTCAAAATCAGCAATCTGGTAAGTCAGAGGGCGAGTTAGCGATCGCTAATCTTACAGAAGAAAATGGATTTCCTGCTATCTCTTTAGAGCCACAATCTACCGATTTACTAATTGTAACTCCTGGAGATAATCAGCCGCTAGTTTCTGCTAAAAATAATGTTTCTCCTCCCACTGAAGCCGCAATCTTGGCCTTAATTGCAGAAACTCAACTTGAAGATTGGAACCTAGACACGCCCAAGCTACGTTCAAATAAAACATGGGAATGGGAGGCTTTTCACCCCTTAACTCAACAGCGGGCAAGAGTCAAGATTGTTGGCAACAAAAAACCCCGCGTTTATCAGTACCCGCTGACTTCTAAAGAAGACTCAAATCTAGCTGAGAATACTCACTTAGTGGTTACGCCTCTCGGAGCAGCTAGAGGGATTGGGGCTTCATGTTTTCGCATAGAAATAGGGCCTTATGAGGTGGTTTTAGATTGCGGTTCGCGTCCGAAAGGTTACGATCCTTTACCTGCATTAGAGTATCTAAATAATCCCGATTTGTTAATAGTTTCTCACGCGCATTTAGACCATTTGGGTGCTGTGCCTGTATTCCATAACCGCTATCCCGGCGTGCGGATAATTTGCACTCAGGGGACTAGAGAAATTGCTCACATTATGTTGCGGGATTGTTTGAAGGTACAATCTCTGAATGAAGATTCTACGCCACTTTTTGACGATGTAGATTTGGAGCGTACTTTATTTAGATTAGAAACGCAACCTGTAGGGGTTGATTTTGAACCTTTGCCGGGATTAAAAGTAAGATTTATCAATGCAGGTCACATTTTAGGAGCTGCGTGTATTTATATGACTTGCGGAGAGCGATCGCTAATTTATACTGGTGATTATAATACCACTTCTAGCCGCACTACTACTGGATTGCGGTTAGCTGACTTGCCACAAGCAGATATTTTAATTACAGAATCTACTTACGGGGGGGATACTCACCCTGGTAGAAAAACTCAAGAAACAGCGTTAATTGATGCGATTGCAGAAGTAGTTAAATCAGGCGGAAACGTGCTAATTCCTGCCTTCGCCTTGGGGAGAGCACAAGAAATTTTATTAGCTATTCGCACTAGCACTACGTTCCATACTTTAAAGGTTCCCGTTTACGTTGATGGTTTAGTGCGAAGCGTCACTGAAACTTTTAGAGATAACCTAGACCTTTTGCCGGATTCAGTAAAGAACTTTGTGAAACAATGCAATCGAGAACCGTTTTTTGATTTGAATGGAATGCCACCAATTATTCCTATTGGCAATCCCAAAGAACGCCCCTTAGCAATGGCTAAACCCAGCGTTATTGTTGCCAGTTCCGGGATGTTGAGCGGCGGTGCATCGGTATATTATGCTAAAACTTTGTTAGAGAGAGAAAATGCAGCTATTTTCATATCAGGCTACACGGATGAAGAATCACCCGGCAGACTTTTGCAGAACTTAGCTGTTGGAGATGAAATTGAGTTAGATGGCAAGAAAATTACTGTCAAAGCGCAAATTAAAAGATTCAATTTGTCCGCTCATGCTGATAAAATAGGGTTGACGCAAGTCATTAATAAAGTGAACCCAAAACACCTGATTTTGATTCACGGTTGCGGTAATGCTTTGCACTCTCTGGCAGATTCGGGAGATTTAAAATCGAAGCATTATATTCATATTCCTAATGTCGGGGAGCGAGTAGAATATGGACAAGCACCAGAACATATTTCTAAATCGCAAATTGCCAAGATTGAACTACCTCAAGAGTTTGAGGTAAGTGTAGAAGCAGAAGTAGAAGGAGCTTGGTTACAAATTCCTTTGGAAGTAGTGGAAAACGATCCTCGGTGGCAATTGTTGGCAAGTAGTGGGATGCTGAAAGCTGCTTGGGAAGGCTATCATTTGAAATTGAGTCCAATTACACAGAGAAATTTATCAATTCAGAAGGTGATGGATGATGCTGTTAGTAAGGGAGAAAATTGTTGTGCAGTTTGTAAGTTTTATGAGAAAGGATACTGCAAAGGGGAAGAAAGTTCGCTGTTTGAATTTCAAGTAGATCCCTCTGGAATTTGTGGAGAATTTAGCAGTAATAGTTAAATATATCGAAGTTTTTATCTCTTCCTACTTGCGATCGCACAACAAGCGATCGCTCTTTTCCACCTCCACATTCGTCCGCAAATAGTCCCCCACGCGATCGCACCCATAACTCAATAAATCCAGACTCAGTATTTGCTGCACATTCCACAAAATCAGCGTATTATCCTCGCTGACGCTGGCGACAAACTTCCCATCCCCACTATAGGCCACTCCCCGAATCGCCGCACTGTGACCTCTGAGAGTCGTTAATTCCGTACCGTCAACCTTCCACAGCTTAAGTGTATTATCCACACTCCCAGAAGCGATCGTCTTACCATCAGGACTAAACGCTACCCCCCACACCGCAGCAGTATGACCTTCGAGAGTTCTCAATAACTGACCATCAACTGTCCAAAGCTTAACCGTATTGTCCCCACTACCAGAAGCCAGCATCTTACTATCAGGACTAAATGCTAATCTCCACACAGAGCTAGTGTGACCTTTGAGGGTTTTGTACAAGGTGCCATCAAGCCGCCATAGCTTAACTGTACCATCCCCACCTGCTGAAGCAATCAGCTTACCATCGGGGCTAAATACCACCTGCCAAATTGGAGCATGATGTTCCCTCAAAGTATGCAATAAAGTACCATCGCGCCGCCACAGCTTAAGCGTATTATCTTGACTTCCCGAAGCGATCGTTTGACCATCAGGACTAAAAGCAATACTAAAGACTGTCGCGCCATGACCTGCTAAAGTTGTCACCAAAGAGCCATTCCGATCCCAGATGTTCACAGTATTATCGTTTCTGGCAGAAGCAATTAACTGGCCATCTCTACTCAGTGCAACAGCATAAATCGCTGCGGTATCTCCCCTCAAAGTCCTGAGTAATTTACCTTCGCGACTCCAAAGCTTAGTAGTACCATCCTCGCTACCAGTAGCAATGATATTGTTATCAGCGCTAAGTGCGATCGCCCAAATCCCAGCTTTATGTGCAGTAATAGTCCTTTTTAATGGGTTTTGACTCTGCCACAGTCTGACAGCATTTTCTGCACCAGCCGAAGCAATAAACCTGCCATCGGGACTCCAAGCTATCCCCCAAATTCCGGCACTATGACCTCTAAATGTTGTCAATTCTGTGCCGTCAATATTCCAAAGTTTTACCGTTTTATCTCGACTTGCAGAAGCAATAATCTGACCATCTGGACTAAAAGCTATTGAGGATATTACAGCAGTATGACCTCGGAAAGTTTGTAATAAAGTACCATCAAGTTTCCATAACTTCACCGTTTGGTCTCCACTGCCCGAAGCTATAAGTTGACCATC
This sequence comes from Kamptonema formosum PCC 6407, assembly GCF_000332155.1. GTDB lineage: Bacteria > Cyanobacteriota > Cyanobacteriia > Cyanobacteriales > Microcoleaceae > Kamptonema > Kamptonema formosum. The sequence goes on from NZ_KB235903.1 coordinate 698,594, forward strand.
TGGACTAAAAGCTACTGCGGATATTACAGTAGTATGACCTCGAAAAGTTCGTAGGGGCAGCGCCCCCGTGCCTGCCCCATCCCGCTTCCAAAGTTTCACCGTTTGGTCTCCACCTCCAGAAGCGATAAGTTGACCATCTGGACTAAACACTACTGAAGATACCCCACCAGTATGACCTTTAAGAGTTCGTAAGGGCAGTACCCCTGTGCCTGCCCCGTCGCGCTTCCAAAGCTTAACTGTATTATCCATACTGGCAGAGGCAACAGTTTGACCTTCAGGACTAAAAGCCACTCCCCACAACCCAGTATTATTAGTCTGGATGGTTTTAATCAAAGTACCATTTCGATGCCAAAGTTTAACAGTTCCATCGTCACTTGTAGAAGCAATAAACTTACCATCAGGGCTAAATTTAACCGCTCTAACAATTGCCTTATGGCCTTTGAGAGTAGCAATTTCTGTACCATCACTTCGCCAAATTTTGATTGTTTTATCGACACTTGAAGAGGCAATAAACTTACTGTCAGGACTGATATCTACTGCCATAGCAGCGGCTTTATGCCCCGATAAACGGTTATATTCATCATTCTCATAAACCGCTTGCCGTAATACATTAATAACTTGATGCTGAATATTGGTGTCTGCCTTACCTAGTTTTTGCAGTTTACGTTTAGCTTTAATCGCTTCTATCAGTGCATCCAATCGCCGATTCGAGGCAAACAATCCCTCAGAAGAAGATGCCAGCGCTTTAATTTCGCTAATTCTTGCTTCGCGTTCGCTAATAGCTGCTCGGTGATACTGAAAATAACTTGTTACTCCTAAACTGCTGGCAATTAGCAATGCAATACTAACTGCAAATAGCAATAATTTTTGCCGTTTAGCGGCTGTTTTTTCTTGAATTAATCGCTTATGTTCTTCTGCCAGTCGCGCTTCAACCTCCCTGGTACGTTCAGCCTCTAAAATCATTTGCACTTCTCGTCTGTCGAGTTCGGCACTAGCAGCTAAAAATTGATAGTCTAGATTGCTCAAGCTTTTTTCTTGCGCCCAGATTTGAGCATCTTTCAGAGCTTTTCCGCGCAATAATCGAGAATAATCTGTTTGTTGTGAAGCAATCCAAGCATCGAAGGTTTGGGAGTAGGGGCGGAGCTTTCCTAATTGTTTATCTACCCATTCCAGGTTAAAAACTTCTGCATAAATCCTGTTTCTTACCTGCAAATAACCATTATTTTTAACAACTAATCCCGATAATAATAGTTCGATTTGTTCGGGAGAGTCATCGGTTAATACCCCCCTCGATTCCTCGATCAAAGGTAAAGATATTTCATTCTCTTGTAGGGGCAATCCCCCTGTGGTTGCGCCTTTTGAGTTTGGGGCAGGCACGGGGGCACTGCCCCTACAATCCATTTGTTCAAAGTCCCAAAATGAAACAGATCCGTTGGGGGTTAAGGAGAGGTTGGATTGTAATATTTGTTGGTAGATTCCGAGTAATCTGCCTGCCCGTTGTTCGTTGCGAATAATCCGATCTTTTATGGTTTTCAAATGCTCCGGCTCATCCTGAGATTCCCACTTGTTAATGATATATTCTCGTACTAAACGATCTACCCAAAACTCCTCCGTTCCTACAGGAATTGTCACCAATTTTGTCGGCGTAGATTTAGTTGCTAGATATGCCAAATAACACAGTTTTTGCGTTAGAAATGGCTGACCAGCAGTCCAAGTCAATATCTCTTTAAGAATAGCTTGATAATTAGTGACTACACTTGCTAATCCTGCTGCTAATGGTTGGGCTTCCTGTAGTTCAAATCCTCGTAAATTTATGGCTCTACCAATATTAAACGGAGTCCGTTTTTTATCGGCAATTAAATCGCTGGGCGTGGCCACTCCAAAAATTGCAAACGTAATCCGATTATACTCTGGATTAATCGCTCGTTGATTATAGCAAAAGCGAATTAGGGCGAAGAAATCATCGACGGGGAAATCTAGACTGAGAATGCTGTCAATTTCATCAATAAATATAATGATTTGCTCTTGAGGAAATCTGACTAATAGAATATCTTCAATAAAATGACTCAATCTTTGCAGAAATGAGACATCTTCTTCAACTTGCCACCAGGTTTTTAAATTAACTTTTCCTAAGAGATTGAAGCCGCGCCATAGTTCCCCAATCGTGCCTTTATACCACTGTAAAGGAGTGATATTTTCGCTACCAATGCGGGTCATATCGATAGTGCTGCATTGGAAATTTTCGGCTTGCAGTCGGTGCAAAGTGCGGACTAAGAGGGAAGATTTGCCCATTTGCCGCGAGTTAAGCACGTAACAAAATTCGCCAGCTTTTAAAGCTTCATAGAGTTCTGAATCCGCTTGTCTGACTACGTAGGTAGGTGCATCGTTGGCGAGACTACCGCCGATTTGGTATTGATAATCTTGAATCATTTTGAGTTGATTTTTTTGATAATTTAGCGATCGCCTACTGCCTCCCTCAGAATGCCTGCCTTCTGTGCCTCGAAGAGTCAATCCGCGATCGCGCCACCACAAATTCTCCGCAAAGTACCGTTACACCTCCAAAATGTTACCGTTTTATCATCCTGCCTGTGGCGATCGTGTTACTGTCAGGGTTGAGATCGGCGATCGTGCGTTACCCTCACGGGACTGACTGCTAATCTATACACCCTTCTCTTATTCTGAGCAGTGGTTCTACTCAATAGCTCCATCAACTGCCTGCTCTACTAGGGTTTGCAGTCGATTTTCTAGTTTTGGGTTATTCCCACCTAGTTATTGCAGTTTGCGCTTAGCTTTGATGGTGACGATTATAGCCTCTAGTTTTCACTCTATGGTAAATAAGACTGCCAATCGAATTGCGAGCGCTACGGATAACTAGGAACTTGAGTTAATATATGCTTTAAACTCATCGAATAAATCTGTACGTTCATATCGCTCCCGGAGCTTAAATCAGTATGGTTCAAATCCTTGATTCCACATTGAGAGAAGGAGAACAAACTCCTGGAGTTTATTTTTCCCCTCGAACTAAGTTGTCCATCGCTCAACTTTTAGATAGAGTTGGTGTTGATATTATTGAAGCAGGCAATCCAGCAGTTAGCCCCGAAATTGCAACTTCTGTAAAGCGTATTGCCCATAGTGGATTGAATGCTAAAATCGGTGTCCATTCTCTTTGCCGTATCGATCATGTACAAAAAGCATTAGATTGTGAAATTGATTTTTTAGGCGTTTTTTTTAGCGTTTCACAGCAACGTTTAGAACGGGACTATCAAATTAGTTTACAAGCAGCGATCGATCGAATAGTCGAAGTCATCCTCTATGCCAGAGCGCAGAAACCAGACTTATTGATTCGCTATACGCCGGAAGACACTGTGCGCTCATCAATCGGAAATGTAATCGAGGCAGCAAGTGCAGCCGTCCAAGCCGGCTCTAATATTATTAGCATCGCTGATACAACGGGATATGCCACTCCCTTTCAAGCCGATCGCAGCTATTTCTACTATGTAAAAACTTTAAAGGAGGAGCTAGCTAAAAGACAAATGTATCCAAAAATTGAGGTTCATTGTCACAACGATCGAGGCTTAGCTTTGGCAAATGCCTTGGATGCCTATAGAGCCGGAGCAGATATCATTGATGTAACTGTTATGGGATTAGGAGAACGGACTGGGATTGTAGATTTGGCAGAATTATTTGTCAATTTGATGAATACAGATCGGACAGAATCCCGATGGAAACTCAATTATTTAAAGGACTTGTACGAGTTAGTCAGCGAACATTCTCATATCTCCATTTCGCCTCACTCGCCAGTTGTGGGTAAAAATGCCTTCGCTCATCATGCTGGAGTTCATGTAAAAGCGATTTCCCAAGATGAAGAGCTTTACCAAAGTCTGAACCCAGAGCTTTTTGGGTGCAAAAGTAATTTGGTTTTAGGGATGCAATCGGGACGTACTGCTGTTGAATTAGCCCTCAAACAAATTGGCAGACAAAACCTAGCGGCAAACTCTACTTTGATTGGTTATATCCTTAAGGAAATTAAAGAAGTTGCTAAACGAGGTACTCCAATTAATATCGAGAAAGAATTGCCAATAATTGTCAGCCAATGTATGGATTCACAGATGATAACTTAGATTGTTCGGCGATTGAAATCGCTACTACACAAACAAAGTCCGCCTACGCGGACTGAAGAATAAAGGGGTATTTAAGCTGGATTTGGTATTAGCTCAGATTCCCGACTAGCAAGCGGAAATCTAGCGATCTAAACCCTGGCACAAATCTCTATCTTCTTCCTTCACCTTCTAAATAAAGTTTTGGGAACTAAAATATTGGCGGTACAACTCGCAGCTCAAGGTACAGCGGTTATTTTCGATATGAATTAGCCCCATGCTATCTAACTTAGAAGCAACTATCGGATCTAATTCAACACCGCGATCGGACTTCACCACTTGTTTTAGTGCGATTGCTAGTTCTGGATATTCTTGCAATGTCACCCAAAGATTCCGCAAATAATCTTTATAAATTCCCGCCATTGTGGGAGCTTTTTCGAGTAGATACTCTAGCGTTAAAGTGTTTTGACAGAGATGGTAAAGAGCGAGCCGCACTAGATAAGGATGTCCCCCCACTATTGCCATCAGCCACTTGGCATCTGGGCTATCTGTCCAATCCAGTTCATGACGCTTTGCCAAAGCAAGTATCTGCTCTTCTGTAAAATAGGGTAATTGCAGCGGTAAACCAACATTAAAAGGCGATTCTGTGAGCTTTAAAGAAATATAGATTTCTGTGGAATGAAGGACGATTAACCGCAGTTTTTGCAGGCTTTCAACCCGTCTTGCTTCTTCGTGCCAGCTTCGCAGTAGTGGCAAAAATTCTCTGGCAATTTTCGGATACTCGAAAATGCGATTGACTTCATTTAATGCTAAGACAAGGGGGCTACCTATTTCTGCTAATATATATTGTTGTAAATAGATCGTACAACTTACTTTACTCCCCATATCTTCATCCCAATAATCATCTAACAGAGGTGGTAATTCTAGGTGACGACTGATGTTGGCACAAAACCACCGCAAAAATTTATCGAGGTTGTCTAAAACACTTTCCTCGGCTTGTTGAATATCTAAACTTACTGTTCGGTAGCCAAGAGAGGTAGCACGGTCTAAAATCCTTAATAGTAGAGAACTTTTACCCATCTTCCGGGGAGCTTTAATTCGGAGGACACTTCCAGGTTTAGCAATCTCTTTATACGCAAGTTCTTCAATTAGTGGATGATGAATATAAAATGGGGAACCGAGCGGTACTGGAGATCCGGGAAATTCTAAAGGCGTTACTCGGCATTTCCTACGGGTAAATTCCTGAATTAACTCTTCTTCCTCAGTCGTCAGAGAACGGGATTCTAGGGAGGAGCGAAAGTTTGATTTGCTAATTGGAATATCGGAAATTTCGGAGAGGGATTGCCACAAAGAGGAGGCAATATTTCTCAGATAATGCTCTCCATAATGAGAGACAGATGCTATACTTGCATAAGTTTTTCCTTCCCAAACTTGGCGGAGAATAATTTCTTGTACGGGATGTAAATCTTTTTGCAATCTGGCGCGAGTTAGCTGTAGCACATCATCTATGGTCATAACCTGCAATTAGCTCGTAAATATACTGTCTCCAGTTATTAGCTTAAATGGGAATGTAGAATTACTGAGAAGTCGGTTGGATTAACCACAGCCTTACCTAATAATCTGAGGCTAATAAGTTAATTTTTATTTCTCAACTTAGCTTATAACTAATTAGCTTGAGAAATAGTTACTGTGCGAGCAAGGTAATCGCTTCCAGTCTATCCCAGCCGCGAAAATCAGAACTTTGCACTCAAAGTTAAACATTTAAAAATAGTAACATTGTTTGAGAAAAGGATTTCGTCACAGTTGATTGAGTCCGAAGTTGAGAGCGATCGCAAGCCACACTAACTGCCTTATACATATTTTTTTTGTTTTGTCAATGTCTAAATTGCTAATCTTTTTTGAGAAAGGCTAGCACTTATCTGAAAGAAAGCTGCACTCAATTATGCTTGCTTAAACTTCAAAATGTCATATCGGTGTCACATCTGACTGTGAAGGCAAAACTCAAGAGGTGACAATTAAGAGCGTTAAACCTGAGTAAATTTAAGTTAATATAACTTTAATATTCTAACATTCCTGCATCTTACCGATCGCAAGTGTTAACTACAAAAACCAAACTCATTCATTTTTTAGTTCCATCAGGGTTGCGATCCTCAAGAAAAGCCCCTCTAAAAAATATTAGCAAATAACAGGCTTGAATTCAATGCAAATGGTTCATGGAATGTTTTCAAATTATTTCATTCCTCACGGTCATTGCTACCTCTGGAAACCAGGATTAGTAAGTCTTCACGTCCTGTCTGATGCTCTGATTGCCGCAGCTTATTTTTTGATTCCCCTCACGCTAATTTATATTGTAAAAAAGCGGAAAGACGTGCCTTTTGACTGGGTTTTCATGTTATTTGGCTCTTTTATTATCTGCTGCGGCATTACCCATATTATGGAAATATGGACGCTGTGGCATCCTAATTATTGGTTCTCTGGTTTTCTCAAAGCAATTACGGCGCTGATCTCGCTATGTACAGCAGCAGTCATCATAGAACTAATTCCCAAAATTTTGGCAATTCCAAGTCCCGCTCAATTGGCAGCGGCAAATCTGTCTTTACAAAATGAAATTGGAGAACGCAAACAAGCTCAGGAAGCACTTTCGCAATTGACCCTAGAATTGGAAAAACGGGTACAGGAAAGGACGATGGCTTTAGAACTTGCCAATCAACTTTTGCAGCGCGAAAATCTCGATCGATCCTTAGCTGAAGATTCATTGCGTTACTCTCAATCTAAACTTCTAGAAAAAACTGATCAGCTAGAAAACACTTTGCAACAACTCAAATCCACTCAAACTCAACTGGTGCAAACTGAAAAAATGTCTTCTTTGGGGCAAATGGTAGCTGGCATTGCTCATGAAATTAATAACCCTGTTAACTTTATTTATGGTAATCTCAATCCAGCTCAGGAATACATCCAAGAGATGTTGGGATTGATTGAGGTTTATCAAGCCTGTTATCCTCATCCGGCCCCAGAAATTCAAGATAAGATTAACGCAATTGAACTTAATTTTATCGTAGAAGACTTACAAAAAATATTTGCTTCTATCAAAATTGGAGCCGAGCGCATCAAGGAAATTGTTAAATCTTTACGCACATTTTCCCGGTTAGACGAAGCCGACATGAAAGAAGTAAATATCCATGAAGGTATCGACAGCACTTTAATGATTTTACAGCACCGCTTGAAAGAACAGCGAAATCGTCCTTCTATTCAAATCATTAAAGAATATGGAGATTTACCTCTAGTAGAATGTTACGCTGGACAACTAAACCAAGTATTTATGAACATTATTTCTAATGCTATTGATGCCTTGGAACAGCTAGCTCAGCACCAGCAGGAGTTATCATTCAAAGACCATTGCCAACAAAATTCCCCTGAAAACTTATCAGCACTTATTTGTTCAAGACTCACAATTCACATTCGCACGCTTTTAGTTAATAACAAGTGGGTGGAAATTCACATTACTGATAATGGTGTTGGCATAGCTTCTGACGCAATGTCTAAACTCTACGATCCATTTTATACCAGTAAGCCTATAGGTTATGGTACAGGTTTGGGATTAGCAATTTCTTATCAAATTATAAAAACGCATGAAGGCGAGCTACGCTGTATTTCAGAAGTGGGAAAAGGTACGGAGTTTATCATTAAAATTCCCTTAAAGTCACAAATCTACGAACAAGCAAACTGTTCAGAAAAAGTCTTGGTAAAGCAGTAATATTTGGAAGTTTTTGGGCTATTTAGGGTGGTGCATACTAATTAATACGGTTGTATAATGTAGTTATTGTCCGACTTGATATTATCTTTCAGGAAATATTTATGTGGCAAGTAGTCAAAAACATCTTCGATCCAACTCAGTATATACCGCACGGTCACTGCTATCTGTGGCAAACGCCTCTGGTTTGGCTGCACATAACTGGCGACTTTTTAATTGCGTTCGCCTACTTCTCAATTCCGGCGATGCTAATTTACTTTGTTTACAAGCGGCGCGACGTTCCTTTTTTAGCAATATTTGCTTTATTTGGTGCATTTATTATTCTCTGCGGCACGGGTCACTTATTAGAAATTTGGACATTGTGGCATTCTGCTTATTGGCTCTCCGGGATCGAGAAAGCAATTACTGCTCTAGTTTCCTGCTTTACTGCTGGACAGATGGTAACGCTTCTACCGCAGTTTTTATCTTTAAAAACTCCTCAAGAATTAGAAGCAATTAATATCAAATTACAGCGGGAAATTGTTGTGCGTGAAGATGCAGAATTAGCTTTGCGCTATGCTTACGAAAACTTAGAAAACAAAGTGCAAGAACGCACGGCAGAATTAAAAAGAACTAATGATTACTTAGAAGCAGAAATTAGAGAAAGAATTAATGCTGAATCTGCCTTAAGAGAAAGAGAGATCCGTTTAACAGAACAACAAATTGGCTTACTAGAACTAGCAAAAAGTGACCGCCTTTACGAAGGAAATATCGGCGATGCTTTCAAAGAAATTACTCAAATAGCAACTCGCACCTTGAATGTCGCTCGTGGTAGCGTTTGGCTTTACAAAGAAGATAAATCAGCGATGTGCTGTGCCGATCTTTACGAATTGACAGCTAACCAACATACCCAGAGTGGAGAACTAAGAGTTGTTGATTATCCTAACTATTTTCAAGCTGTAAATGCAGAGCAGTCGATCGTAACAGTTGATGCTAAAACCGATCCTCGTACTCAAGAGTTTACCGAATCTTATTTAATTCCATTGGGAATCTGCTCCATGTTAGATGTTTCTATTACCCATCAAGGACAAGTTGTAGGCGTAATTTGTTTAGAACATCAGGGGACACCAAGAAATTGGAAGATCGATGAACAAAACTTCGCTAGTTATTTGGCACAAATGGCAGCTTTAGCAATGGAATCTCGCGAGCGTAAGGAAGCTGAGAAAGAATTGCGATCTGTTACTGAGCGATTGCAACATTTATTAGCTGCGACTCCGGCAGTTATTTTTAGCTGTAAATTAGACGGAAATTATGACGTAACATTTGTCAGCGAAAACGTTGTTTCGTTAATTGGCTATGAAGCGCGAGAACTTGTTGATGGTTCCCTTGATTGGCATAGCCTCGTTCACCCAGAAGATCGAGAAATGGTCGCTACTGCCTACGAACAGCTATTAGAAAAAGAGTCGATCTCTTATGAATACCGGGAACAGCACAAAGATGGTAAATATCGGTGGATTTACGATGAGGTTAAGTTGGTCAAAGATGCTGCTGGCGTACCTGTGGAATGTGTTGGTTATGGGGTAGATATTACAGATCGCAAACACGCCGAAGCAGCTTTACAACAGCAACTAAAAAGGGAACGGCTTGTTAATTCCATTCAAGAGCGAATTCGCTCCTCTCTCAACTTAGAAGAAGTGATGACAATGGCTGTTGAAGAAGTGCGTAAGTTTCTGTCAACAGATCGCACAGTTATTTACCGCTTTAATCAAGATTGGAGCGGATTTATAGCCGTTGAGTCAGTAGCAACAGGTGTGATGCAGATTTTGGGAATTGATATTAACGATCCTTGCTTTCGGGAACGCTATATTTCTGTTTACCAACAAGGGCGTGTTCGAGCTATAGACAATATTTATACGGCTGATATTTCCGAATGCCACATTAATTTACTCAACCAGTTTGAAATTAAAGCCAACCTAGTTGTTCCAATTTTACAAGCGGAAAATTTATGGGGCTTACTCATTGCTCATCACTGTTCCAGCCAAAGACAATGGCACTCTTCTGAGATAGAATCTCTTAGACAAATTGCTGTACAGCTAGCAATAGCTATTCAGCAATGCACGCTATTTGAACAAGCCAAAACTGAAATTGCCGAGCGTAAATTGGCAGAGCAAGCCTTACGAAAAGCTGTCATAGCTGCTGATGCAGCCAACCTTGCTAAAAGTGAATTCCTCTCTTCTATGAGCCATGAATTGCGTACTCCCCTGAATGCAATTCTGGGATTTAGCCAAGTGATGGTGCGCGATTCATCTCTAAAAAATGAACATCAGCAACACCTACAAATTATCAATCGTGCGGGCGAACATTTACTTTCGCTAATTAATGATATTTTGGAAATGTCCAAAATTGAAGCCGGCAAAAGTCAGCTTAATGAAGCCAGTTTTAATTTAATCCGCCTACTAGGAACTTTAGAAGAGATATTCCGATTGAAAGCTGAATCTAAAAAATTGCAGCTAATTTTTGATCTGAGTAAAGAAGTACCGCAATTTGTTAAGGGAGATGAGGGAAAATTGCGCCAAGTTTTGATTAATCTTGTAGGAAATGCGATCAAATTCACAGAGACTGGTAGCGTTACCTTGCGAGTGAAACTGAAGTCTGAAAATGAGATATCCTCCCTTGCTCTTCCTCTGCAATTTGAAATAGAAGATACAGGGCCAGGCATTGCAGCAGAAGAAATGAATAAGCTATTTGCACCCTTTGAGCAAACAAAAACTGGTCAGAAATCTCAACAGGGAACGGGGTTAGGTTTACCAATTAGTCGCAAATTTGTACAAATGATGGGAGGCGATATTAGCGTTACCAGTACGGTTGGGTTGGGTAGTAAATTTGCTTTTGATATTCAACTGGATCTGGCAGATCCGATCGGTGTTCAACTGCTTAAACCACAACGCAAAGTAATTGGTTTAGAACCTAATCAACCAGAATACCGCATCTTGGTGGTGGACGATCGCGCAGATAACTGTTTAGTCATAGATAGATTATTGTCACCACTAGGTCTACTCGTGCGCGAAGCTAGAAATGGTGAAGAAGCTATTGCTATATGGGCGGATTGGCAACCGCACTTAATCTGGATGGATATGCAGATGCCGGTGATGAATGGCTATGAAACTACAAAAAAAATTAAAGCTCATCCTCTCGGAAAACAAACCATCATTGTCGCTCTGACTGCCAGCGCTTTTGAAGAGGAAAGAAAAACCATTTTAGCCGCTGGGTGTGATGATTTTATGCGTAAGCCATTCCAGGTAGATATATTATTTAGTAAAATGGAAGAACTTTTAGGAGTGCGCTACATTTACGAAGAACCTATTCCTGTAAAACTCAACACGGAAACGGAGAGTGAAATAATTTCCAACAATCAATCTGTAGAATTGCAACTATCCCAAATGCCTCCAGAGTGGGTGGAAAAAATTTATGATGCAGCTAATGAATGTTGTGACGACAAAATTCTCCAGTTAAGTGAGGAAATACCTGTAGAATTTTCCTCGGCAGCACAATCTATAACTGCTTTAGCCAAGGATTTCCTATTTGATGAAATTATTGAGTTAGCGAAATTGGCACTCAGCATACAGACGGAATCAGACCCCGTGAGTTAATATCTTTTCATCAACAAATTTATCTAACTAATGGCATGGACAGCAATCAAGCTTCTACAATTCAAGCCAGTATTCTCGTAGTTGACGATACGCCTGATAATGTGAGGCTTTTATCTACAATCCTGACTGAGGAAGGGTATCAAGTTCGCAAAGCACTAAACGGACAAAGGGCCTTGACAACAATACAGGAGTTTCCGCCCGCTTTGATTTTGCTGGACGTAATGATGCCAGATATGAATGGCTATGAGGTGTGTAAAAAATTAAAAGATTCACCACAAACCTCATCGATTCCAGTGATTTTCTTAAGCGCGTTGGATCATGTCTTAGATAAGGTAAAAGCTTTTGAAGTGGGAGGTGTTGATTATATTACAAAACCTTTTCAAGAGCGGGAAGTGTTGGTGCGAGTTGCCAATCAATTAATGATTCAAAATCAGCAACGGTTACTCCAAGAGCAAACTAAACAACTACAAGAGTGTGTTGGGCGATTGCAAAGCGAAATTCAAGAACGACAAAGGGCAGAACTAGCCTTACGCATTGCTAAAAAAAAGTCCGATCATTTATTGCTAAATATTTTACCAGCCGCGATAGTTGAAAACTTGAAAAAAGGCGCAGGTTCTGCTGCCGAGAGATTTGATTCAGCCACAGTTCTTTTTGCTGATATTGTCGATTTTACCTCTATGGCTGCTAGGACTTCACCTCTAGAATTAGTAAGTTTATTGAACCAGATTTTTTCAAGATTTGACCAGCTAACTGAAAAACACGGTTTGGAGAAAATTAAAACAATTGGAGATGCTTATATGGTCGCAGGGGGGTTGCCTATACCCAGATTAGATCATCTAGAAGCGATCGCTAACATGGCTTTGGATATGCAGTCAGCGATCGGCGATTTTAAAACCGATCTCGATCGACCTTTTCAAATTCGGATTGGCATTCATACAGGGCCAGTGGTTGCTGGCGTGATTGGTACAAAAAAATTTACTTACGATTTGTGGGGGGATACCGTTAATGTTGCTTTTCGGATGGAATCTCAAGGATTACCAGGATACATTCAAGTTACTGCTGCTATTTACGATCGCTTAAAAGATGAGTATGTATTTGAGGAACGGGGTACGATTACCGTTAAAGGTAAAGGAGAGATGATTACCTATTGGCTAAAAGCTAAAAAAAGTTAGTTTGTATCGTTGCCGCTGCCACCGATGAGAAATCGCACCCAGCAACCCAGCTCATCTATTGTCTTGCCCGTCAGCTACCAAATTCCCACTCAAAACTTAAAATTCCCCTTGCTGTTGTAAAGATTTCCCCTTATAATTATGAGCAGCGGTAAAGAAACGTAAAGTATATTCACAATCCACTCATTTTTTGCTAACGCAGAGCTATGAGGTGGGAAGCTGTGATTAGAAAAACGTCCGTTGTAATCATACCCATTTGGAGAGTCTGACAATGACAATCGCAGTCGGACGCGCCCAGAACGAACGAGGTCTATTTGATGCCCTCGACGACTGGCTCAAGCGCGATCGCTTCGTTTTCATCGGCTGGAGCGGCTTGCTCCTCTTCCCCTGCGCCTTCTTCGCCATCGGCGGTTGGCTGACCGGCACCACCTTCGTTACCTCCTGGTATACTCACGGTCTAGCTAGCTCCTACCTCGAAGGCGCTAACTTCCTCACCGTCGCCGTTTCCACCCCCGCTAACAGTCTGGGTCACTCCCTGCTGTTCCTCTGGGGCCCGGAAGCTCAATGGGACTTCACACGCTGGTGTCAACTCGGCGGCCTGTGGGCATTCATCGCCCTACACGGCGCATTCGCCCTGATTGGCTTCTGTCTGCGTCAGATTGAAATTGCCCGTCTCGTAGGCATTCGTCCCTACAACGCTCTAGCTTTCACCGGCCCGATTGCCGTATTCGTCTCGGTGTTCTTAATGTACCCCTTGGGACAATCCGGCTGGTTCTTCGCCCCTAGCTTCGGCGTAGCAGCAATTTTCCGCTTTTTGTTATTCCTGCAAGGTTTTCACAACTGGACGCTCAACCCCTTCCACATGATGGGCGTAGCTGGAATCTTGGGTGGTGCTTTACTTTGCGCCATTCACGGTGCCACAGTAGAAAATACACTGTTTGAAGACGGCGATGGTGCTAACACCTTCCGCGCCTTCAACCCAACCCAAGCTGAAGAAACTTACAGCATGGTGACAGCGAACCGTTTTTGGTCGCAAATCTTCGGAATTGCATTCTCCAACAAGCGTTGGCTGCACTTCTTCATGTTGTTTGTGCCCGTCACTGGCTTGTGGATGAGCTCTATTGGTATCGTCGGTTTGGCTTTGAACTTGCGGGCTTACGATTTCGTCTCCCAAGAGTTGCGAGCTGCTGAAGATCCTGAGTTTGAAACGTTCTACACTAAGAACATTCTGCTTAATGAGGGTATCCGCGCTTGGATGGCTCCTCAAGACCAACCGCACGAAAACTTCATCTTCCCTGAAGAAGTTCTTCCTCGCGGTAACGCTTTGTAAGAATTCTTCACTCTTCTAGGCTCAAAGCCTTTTAGAAACAAAAAATTCAGGATGAAACTGTTTACACTTCACCCTTAATACTTTTAAAGTCCTTGCTTTTTAGCAGGGACTTTATTATTGTTGTTAACAGTTAACCGTTAACCGTTAACTGTTAACAAATACTAACCGATCGCTTGCTCATACCGCTGGTTAATTGCCGGCCAGTTGACAACATTCCACCATGCTTTTAGATAATCGCCGCGCAGGTTTTGATATTTAAGATAATAGGCGTGTTCCCAAACATCGTTCCCCATAATTGGATAGTTGCCTTCCATCAAAGGACTGTCTTGATTTGCGGTAGTTGTAATCTCAAGTCTGCCGTTTTTATTGCGTACTAACCAAACCCAACCGCTCCCAAAACGTTTTGTGCCTGCGTCGTTAAACTGTTGTTTAAAGGCATCAACACTACCGAAGGTTTGGTTAATTGCAGTTGCGATCGCGCCCGTTGGTTCACCTCCGCCTTTGGGACTCATAATTTCCCAAAACATGGTATGATTAACATGACCGCCACCATTGTTACGAACTACTGTGCGAATATCCTCCGGTACGCTATTGATGTCTCGCAACAATGCCTCAGCACTCTTTCCTTTCAGTTGCGAGTGTTTGTTAATAGCATCGTTCAGATTTTTGACATAGGCGGCGTGGTGTTTATCGTGGTGAAATTGCATAGTTCGCGCATCGATGTGCGGTTCTAGAGCATTGTATTCATAAGGTAAAGGTGGTAAAGTGAAACCAGTTTGGCTTTGAGCTAAGATATCCTCCTGTTTAGGGGTAGGTTGGGGTCGAGACAAATTGCTTCCCGATGCTTGGCAAGCACCAAACGTAGCTGCTCCAACGCTGGCGCTCAGTAAATACAAGAAATTTCGACGCTTAAGACTCATAATGATATACGACACTGCATTGTGCTAACTGTTTTATCTTATTTAAGGATAAATCCTGCTGTGTCGGCCAAAAGACATACTGCGCTTATTTTTATTCTGAAAAAATAATATTATCTCATCCTTTTGACATAGAGCTTCAATGTTATTGCGATCGCACATAACCTCCACACATGAGCTCATCTGCGATCGCAATAAAATTAGGCGGGGTTTTCACCCCGTCCGACGCTGAAGTTACCAATATTCAATTCTTGTGGTAATCGTTAACTTCCTAAACTCGATCAAACAGTTGCACTCAAAATTTGGTGTCGTACCTGTAAAATTTCTGGATTCTCCTCACAGTATAGCTGAAAAGCAGTTTTTTCTTTCGGCTCAGTTCCTTCTTGATAAGTAACCTCAGCTTCCAGCTCCTCTGTCAAAGCCCAAGCATCAATAGCTTCCTGACTGGTAATACCTTTAGCACTAGAAATTGATTTGGCTTTCTCAATCGCTTTCCCCAATTCTCGCCGCATCAGGGGAGCTTTAGGATTTTCTAGGAAATCGCCTTTAAACAGAATATCGGTTTGAGAAATAATGCCAATCAAAGTATTGCTAATTACTGGAGCAATGCGGATACCTGTATTAGCAAACAACCTCGCTACATACTCAACTCCTAGATCGGGATTGACAACAATACAAGGCTTGGTCATAATCTCATAAACGCGGATTTTCTCTAGGTCTTTTCCATAAGCAACAACCTTAGAGACAATATCCGTCTGGGTGAGAATACCATAAGCATCTTGCTGATTGCGGATATCTACAATTAAAGCCCGCAAGCTCTTTAGCCGCATCAATTTAACGGCTTCAGCTACTGTTGCAGAACCACGAATGGTAGCAACATCTTGAGTCATAATGTCAGATGCTTTCAGCATATTTTTTTCCTCTTTTTCTACTGTTGAATCTAAAAACTTTTGGCTGTCTGGGTTGTAATATTGAACTCAAAACGGGATCGTGGCAAGACATCACCATAAAGATGAAAAGTGACTGTGGGTTCCTCTCCTACTGCTTCTACACTATGAATAGCATTAGGTGTAAAACTGATAATTTCTCCAGCCCGAAAAACTTTTTCGCCTGTAAGTTCAATTTTTGAGGGAAACTCTGCATCGTTACAGCGTCGCCAAAAACGATGTTTTTCTTGTCCCTTGAGCACCGCCACTATCCCCCAACTGCCATGATTGTGAATGGGTGAAATTACTCCAGGTGCAAAGGTGACGTTTTGGATAGTTAGTGGATATCCAATCTCATCATACAGCGTCAGAATCGCAAGACCTGTTTTTGGACAAGGCTCTAGGTATTGAGTTTGTACCCAATATGAATTTGTAATTAATTGGCGTACACGCATTCGGATTTGGGGTAAATAATCCCACTGTTCCGCTTCATTGTTTGCCTGTTCAACCAAATCCAAAATGTCTGTTAGGAAGCGATGTAAGTAATAGCAGTCACTAATTAAATCCCACTCCCTAGCTGTAGGTCGAGGTTGACACTCTCCACTGTCTGTTATTAGCCAATCTCTAGTATTCATCTGTTTAAATGGCGAAAGCAATGGGTTTAAGTATGGTTTTCGGTGAAAGCCAACTTCCAAAGAACCCCATCCTTTTTAAAGGTGGGTGTGTCAACCTAGCCTCGTTTTAGTCTGGTGATATCAAGTTCAGTTAATTAATCATTATTAGGAACACGGACAGGTTTCTGGATCTCTGGTTTAAGCCGGGAGATATTCGCAAACTTGCTCTCGATCCGAATTATATATAATTAACCGGATTTGATATTACGACTTAACTGCTGTTGTTGGTGCTAAAGTAATTAAATAAATTATATCAGTTCGTATTTTAGTAAACACCGTCTAATTAAGGCTGTACTCAGAGTCTCAAATCCATAGCTGAACAGCTTTCTATTTTTTTTTTGGGAAGAGGTACTAGCATTTCGAGCTATAGCAACCGTTTTGACGGTTAAGACGTTATTAATTGCTGAAACCCTCGCTTTTATTGCTGTCAACATCCCTGTCTTCAGCCTTGAGCTTAAAATCTTACTATTTGTTGATGAGCGAATATTAATTACCGATCGGTCACTGAGTATTTAAGAGAAATCCCAAATCTAAAAGGAGATCTTGAAACAATTGCTGTATTTAAATATACAAAGCATCAGAAAATTTCTGATGCTTTTTCTTTATATCTGCTTTAGAGATATTAAAAAATAATTAATGAATATTTAATTGTTTGGCATGAACAAAAGATCATTACTAATAAAGCCGGACAGTGGACAAAAATTTTTCTCAATCGACAAGGTTGTAAAGAACAGAATAGCTTTTATCAATATGGTACGCTGCCTAAAACCCTATTAAATTCAGTGATGGGCATTTGGCAACAACATCCAGGTGCGGCACGGATGTTAATTTGGTTATTATTTAAAACCAAAATGGGTAAAGAACAGCGTGTCACAGTACCTACATTAATGCGCGTAGCGTATGGTGAGAAAAAATTCAATACTTTATCTTCACAAAAAGATGAACGCAAACGGCTAATGAAAATCTTTGAAAATGATTTAGAAGTTATCAGTTGCTATGGAATAAACCCAGTATTCGATCCCATTACTTATCCACTAGAAATTCAACCCCTATGGGTGAAGCTCAAAAATATTCCAGAAGAAGCAGAGGCGGCTTTAGACTTTTGGATTGCAGATGGTAGTAAGAATAATCGCCTAACTGATGTGGCACCTCGTGGTAAGTGGAATCGTTTAATGAACGCACGAGTATTACATTTTGAAATCCCGCCTGAATGGGAATCTCCCACCAAAATGAAAGTTATTCAGCCTCAAAAAACCAAAGAGAGAAATAGAACCAAGGTTAAACCATCGGTTGAACTTTCATCTCAACAGATTATTGAGGCAAGGAAGATAAGGCTTTTGAGTCAGAGAGAATTAGCATCATTAATGGGCAAAAGTCAAAGCTGGATTAGAGATATTGAAAATGGTCGCTTTCAAGTCAAGGGAGAAGACCAAATGTTACTGCGGAAAGTGTTAGGGATGATGTAACAGTTGTCAAGTAAGTGAGGTATGGATCTACAAATTACCAGGTGTACCTCAATTGTCTGAGAGTTGATATCAGTCAGATAAAACTCCCCCACGTCTTGAGATGGAGGAGTGACAAAAGTCTAACCTAAGCGTCAGGAATGTCAAAAGTCTAAGCTAAGCGTTTGGCTTCTACTGTTTGTGGTAATTTCAATGGTTCGAGTAAATTAGCAATTTCTAATTCCCAACCATTTGTCAAAGTCAAGATTTTGTTCCCATTTAATTCCGTTTCACTCACTACTTCCTCTTCCAAATCTTTCTTGGCAACGTAAACCATTAATTTGCCGGTTGTACCGCGACGTAACATTACTTTCATCTTTAATTACCTCAAATTACTGTTTCAAATGGTTCTAGTTCTCTGGCACGACAACCAACAATATAGCCTGTTCCCATAAAATGCACAGCATAAATATAGGAGTTTTGTAAAAATGTCCCGATAGAAATCACATAGCCAATTTCACCCTTTTTTGCTAAAGTGGCCCCAATTTCCTGACCCGGAAAGGTTCCATCATTACGGATTAACTTGCGTGTTTGGACTTTTTGACCAATTTCAAAACAAGGAGGCAAGTCAAGTTCTAATTCATCTAGCTGCATAGATTCCCTCAATAGAAAAACTAAGTTTAGAAGTTTGACGAAATTAATTGTACTTGTTTGGCTGATGTTTAAACCTCAAGGGAGAGAACATGGGCTATTTCTCTCTGGAATGTCTGCGGTCAAATAGCTACTTTTGACCAACTTGAAGGCGAAGAATATGCTCCTCTAATTTCTCAATTCGATCGACTAAACTGCGAATCAGTGCCGCTTCTGCATCTGGCATTTTTCCGTGTTCTAGTGGACAAGTATTTTGAGGAATGCGACGAATATTTCTACCAGGAACACCTACAACTGTACAATCTGAAGGCACGTCTCGTAATACAATAGAGCCAGCGCCAATGCGGACATAATCACCTACTTCAATATTACCTAAAACCTTCGCACCTGCCCCGACAACAACATACTTACCAAGAGTCGGATGACGCTTACCGCTTTCTTTTCCCGTACCTCCCAAAGTAACGCCCTGATAAATTAGGGTGTAATCTCCTAAAATTGCTGTTTCCCCAATGACTACTCCCATCCCATGATCGATAAATACCCCCTTACCAATGACCGCGCCAGGGTGAATTTCGACACCGGTGAAGAATCGGGTTAGGTAAGAAATTAGACGGGGGAAAAAGGGAACTTTAAGATTGTGTAACCAGTGGGCAACCCGATGCATTTCCAAAGCATGAAACCCTGGGTAAAAGCAAAGAACTTCCAGCCAATTACGGGCGGCGGGGTCGCGCTCGAAAATAATCTGAAAATCAATTTTGATTGTTTGCCACCAGTTTAGAAGTGGATTAGTAGATTGGGCATCCTCTGTTGCTGCTGGAGTGGTTGTACGACCTTGAGCATACAGTTTTTCTTGTGAAATAGGCTTAACTGTTAAAGGGGCAAAAGTCTGTAGCATTGCTTTCCGGGGGGTGAAAAAGCCGTAATCTCCATCTCCTGCTTATATCAGATAGTTGAAAACTAGGTAGTTTGCTTAACCTGGATAGAATTATTAAATTAATTAAAGATGTACTCAAGCACCAAATGCCTTGATAGGAGAGGGATTCATTTTTTTTTGGGGCTATAGGTACGAGTATTTTTGGCTATAGGTATGAGTATTTATCAGTGACGTACTCAGTATTTATGTACTCAGCCATAAGTCTCTTTCAGCAAGTATTTCAGACTATTTACGTACCAATTTTGGGGAAGAAAAAATTGTACTCACCATCTTTTTAGGACTTACTGGGTCTTTAACCCTGTTGGTTAAGTCGTGCTTTGTCAGAATGACTGTCTAGAAATTATTTTTTAAATTTTTGTATATCTAACTACTATTTAAGCTTTTATGGCTTACAGTAAAAGTAGCGAGCATCATTTTTTATGTGGCACTTGAGGCAAATCCCCTATTATTACTTTTATTTTGTCTGTATCATTAGATACAATCAATAACTTTGGTAAAGAAATCGCCAAAAAAAATCCCAGGTCATAAAAAACTGATATATTAGATACAGAATTAAATTTAAGAATACCGTCAGCCATCTCTCCAAAAGATCGTCTCGGTTATCCCCCTTCTCAATTGCCCTATCAGATTAAATTTGGGGCATCAAATTTATATTTTTTGAGTACCCATCAAGCCAGTAGAAAATTTGCTATAAATCTCATCAAACCCATGCGCCAACTGGGTTAGCTTTGAGTACAAAAATACCGCTTCTCGGCTACCTAAATACTTATCGCTTAGACCAAAAATACTCGTACCTATACCCCAAAATTTTTTTTCAAATCTATTTTTCCCTTACAGAGTAAGGATTACAGGTTTTGAGTACCTTCTTAATTAGTTTAATAAGTCTTATCCCTAGCCATCTCTGCGGGAGGCAATTGAGTAGCTGCTATAAATTTCATAACGCCAGATGCTTAACCCGCCAAAGGTAATAGGTAATAGGTATTTAAGTAATTGGTAAATTCAAACAGTACCAAAAGCCAAATAACCGATGGATTCTGGGGGAAGTTAATGAATGGAATGGAGCCTAATATAGGGCCCAACGGATAAACAAAATAATTCCTGTTTGTTCATATTTCCTATAGCGTTGACGAGTCCACTGAATCCCATAAATTCAATGACACCCCAACCTGGAATCCTTACTAAAACAAGCGCTACTCAATCTACTGGTTGTAGTTCTTCTAGCTGTGGTACTTCCACCGATGGAATTGACGAAAAACTTAAAAAGCGGATTGAAAACCATCCGTGTTATAGCGAAGAAGCACACCATCACTATGCCAGAATGCACGTTGCAGTTGCTCCCGCTTGCAACATTCAATGTAATTATTGTAATCGGAAATACGACTGTGCTAACGAAAGTCGTCCTGGGGTAGTTAGTGAACTGCTAACACCCGAAGAAGCCGCTCATAAAGTATTAGTGATTGCCGGCAAAATTCCGCAAATGACAGTATTGGGAATTGCGGGCCCAGGCGACCCATTAGCCAACCCGGAAAAAACTTTCCGCACCTTTGAGTTAATTTCTGATAAAGCCCCAGATATCAAGCTTTGTTTATCAACTAACGGCTTAATGTTGCCCGATTATGTTGAAAAAATTAAGCAACTCAACGTGGATCATGTCACCATTACTATTAATATGGTAGATCCCGAAATCGGCACACAAATCTATCCTTGGGTTCACTATCGGCGGAAGCGTTACAAAGGCATTGAAGCAGCTAGAATTTTGCACGAACGGCAAATGGAAGGCTTACAAGCACTAAAAGAAGCCGATATTCTTTGCAAAGTGAACTCAGTAATGATTCCCGGAGTTAACGACCATCACTTACCAGAAGTAAATGAAGTGATTCGTTCTAAAGGGGCATTTCTTCACAACATTATGCCTCTGATTTCAGCACCAGAACATGGCACACACTTTGGTTTAACTGGTCAGCGCGGGCCGACACCAAAAGAACTGAAAACAGTGCAAGATAACTGTGCTGGCAACATGAAGATGATGCGCCACTGTCGCCAATGTCGGGCCGATGCTGTAGGACTCTTAGGCGAAGACAGAAGCCAAGAATTTACTAAAGATAAATTCATGGAAATGCAGCCAGAGTACAACATTGAATCACGGCAAGAAGTTCATGCTGGCATTGAGAAGTTTAAAGACGAACTCAAATCAGCCAAAGCAAAGCTCAAACCTAGTCAGAAAGTTGCTAACAGCCCCAAAATTCTTGTAGCAGTAGCAACTAAAGGCGGTGGTTTAGTAAATCAGCACTTTGGTCATGCTAAAGAGTTTCAAATTTACGAAGTAGATGCTAACGAAGCTAAATTCGTCGGTCATCGCAAAATCGATCATTACTGCCAAAGCGGTTACGGCGAGGAAGCGACTTTAGAACACACGATTAAAGCTCTTTCTGATTGTAAAGCAATTCTAGTTTCCAAAGTCGGCGAATGTCCGAAAGCGGATTTACAAACAGCAGGTTTAGTTGTAGTGGAAGCTTACGACGTAATTGAGAAAGTTGCCCGTGCATTTTATGACACCCATATTCTCAAAAGCTCTAACGCTATTCCTGAGATTGTAGGTTGTATTTAATGGCTCTAGTTGATGGGTATGAGGTATAGCAGCCGCTTCCTAATTGCTAATTTATAAAGCTGTACTTCATTCCATTCACAACTGCTTCTTGCTTCCCAATTCCCAATTTCTAATTCCCTTTCCCATTTCCAATTCCCTGTTCCTATTGTCAATCTGAGGACAAGATTATGTCAACTTGTATTTACCTAGATAATAATGCCACAACCAAGGTAGATCCAGGAGTGTTGGAAGCAATGCTACCCTACCTAACCGAATATTATGGCAATCCCTCCAGTATGCACACCTTTGGGGGAAAAGTAGGAAAAGCTGTAAAACAAGCCAGAGCACAAGTAGCAGGTCTTTTGGGAGCAGATGATTCAGAAATTGTGTTTACCAGTTGTGGCAGTGAAAGTAACAATACAGCAATTAGGGCTGCATTAGCCGCTCAACCAGATAGACGACATATTATTACTACCCAAGTAGAACACGCTGCTGTAATTAATGTTTGCAAACAACTAGAAAAACAAGGTTACACAGTTACTTATCTATCAGTTGACCGTCAGGGACAATTAGATTTAATGGAATTGGAAGCTGCATTAACTGGAAACACAGCTTTAGTTTCCACCATGTATGCTAACAACGAAAGTGGGACAATTTTCCCCATAGAAAAAATCGGTGCTTTAGCTAAAGAATATGGTGCAGTCTTCCATGTTGATGCAGTACAAGCCGTAGGTAAAATTCCTTTAAATATGAAGGAAAGTACCATTGACCTATTAACACTATCAGGTCATAAATTACACGCCCCCAAAGGCATTGGTGCTTTATATGTAAGACGCGGTTTCCATTTCCGTCCGTTGTTAATAGGCGGACATCAAGAACGGGGCCGGAGAGCAGGAACAGAAAATGTAGCGGGTATAATTGGTTTAGGAAAAGCAGCAGAACTCGAATTATTGCATATGCCAGAAGCAATTCAGCGAGAAAGCAAATTGCGCGATCGCCTAGAAGAAAACCTGCTACTTACTATTCCTAATTGTGAAGTAAATGGCGACCCTGCTCATCGCTTACCTAACACCACTAATATTGGCTTCAAATACATCGAAGGCGAAGCTATCTTACTCTCATTAGATCGATACGGGATTTGCGCTTCTTCTGGTTCTGCTTGCACTTCTGGCTCTTTAGAACCCTCTCATGTTTTGCGGGCAATGGGTTTACCTTATGTTATCCTTCACGGTTCGATCCGATTTAGTCTTAGCCGTTACACAACTGATGCAGAAATAGATCGAGTTTTAACTGTAATGCCAGGAATTGTAGAGAGATTGCGTTCCCTTTCACCCTTCAATAGTGACTCTGCTGACTGGTTGCAAGATAGACAAGAAGCCGTAACAGTTAGTAGATAAAGCAGCAGTGAAAGCATAAAAAGCTTTTCAATTCTCAATTCCTAATTCTCAATTCCCAATTCTCAATTCCCAATTCCCAATTCCTCCTCATACCCTTAATTTGGAAAACTGCCATGTGGGACTACACTGAAAAAGTATTAGACTTATTCTACAACCCGAAAAACCAAGGGGCAATCGAAGAAACCAACGAACCAGGAATTGCCGTAGTCTTTGGCGAAGTAGGTAGTATTGCTTGCGGTGATGCTTTAAGACTACATCTCAAAATCGACGAACCCCAAGATA
This sequence comes from Kamptonema formosum PCC 6407, assembly GCF_000332155.1. Lineage (GTDB taxonomy): Bacteria > Cyanobacteriota > Cyanobacteriia > Cyanobacteriales > Microcoleaceae > Kamptonema > Kamptonema formosum. The sequence goes on from NZ_KB235903.1 coordinate 722,380, forward strand.
CAATTCTCGATGCTCGTTTTCAAACCTTTGGTTGCACCAGCGCCATTGCTTCCTCTTCCGCTTTAACAGAATTAATCAAGGGTTTGACATTAGATCAAGCCTTAAAAGTCACCAACAGAGAAATCGCAGATTTTTTAGGTGGTTTGCCTGAAGCTAAAATGCACTGTTCTGTAATGGGACAAGAAGCCTTAGAAGCTGCCATTTATAAATATCGTGGCATTGAACCAGAAGCACACCCTGAAGATGAAGGCACTTTAATTTGTAGTTGCTTTGGTATCAGCGAACCGAGAATTCGTCGGGCAATTGTCGAAAACAATTTAACTACAGCAGAACAAGTAACTAGCTATATCAAAGCTGGTGGTGGTTGTGGTTCTTGTTTATATCCTATTGACGACTTAATTGCCGAAGTCTTCAAAGAGAAAGCCAACATCACCAAAGTTGCGACCGAGATTGCTTTTGCGAAAGAGACTAAAAATCAATCACCTACACAACCTTTGACACCCATCCAAAAAATCTCTTTAATTCAGAAAGTTTTAGAAGAAGTGCGCCCATTGCTAATCGCAGATGGAGGTGACGTAGAACTTTATGACGTAGAAGGAGATATTGTCAAAGTCTTGCTCAAAGGAGCTTGTGGTTCTTGTCCTAGTAGTACATCCACTCTGAAAGGGTTAATCGAAACTACTTTGAAAGAGAAAGTTTTACCCAGTTTAGTAGTACAAGCACTGTAAACTAGCGGGCTATTGACTCATCAGATTTCCTACAACAAATTCACGAGTAATTATGAAATTTACCAGAAAATATCAAGAGGAGCGTCCTCCCCCCATAGTTAGGTTTCAGATTCTAAGTTTCACAATTGATACTTATTTCTGAACCGAACCACTCAAGACCTCTTCTTAAACAACAAACCCACTCATTTACAAAGGATAATTAACCATGACTGACGAAAAAATTAGACAGATTGCATTCTACGGTAAAGGCGGTATTGGTAAGTCTACTACTTCCCAAAATACCATTGCCGGGATGGCTGAATTAGGTCAGCGCGTGATGATTGTAGGTTGCGACCCAAAAGCAGATTCTACCCGCTTAATGCTACACAGCAAAGCTCAAACAACCGTCTTACACCTAGCTGCTGAACGGGGAGCCGTCGAAGATGTAGAGCTAGAAGAAGTGTTACTTACTGGCTACAGAGACGTGCGTTGCGTAGAATCTGGCGGCCCAGAACCCGGTGTAGGTTGTGCAGGACGGGGGATCATCACCGCTATTAATTTCCTTGAAGAAAACGGTGCTTACGAAGATCTCGATTTTGTCAGCTATGACGTATTAGGCGACGTAGTTTGCGGCGGTTTCGCCATGCCAATTCGCGAAGGAAAAGCTCAAGAAATTTACATCGTCACCTCTGGTGAAATGATGGCAATGTACGCCGCAAATAACATTGCACGCGGTGTTCTCAAATATGCTCACTCCGGTGGTGTTCGTCTGGGTGGTTTAATTTGCAACAGCCGTAAAGTTGACCGTGAATTAGAACTAATCGAAACCTTAGCGAAGCGGTTGAATACTCAAATGCTTCACTTTGTCCCCCGCGATAACGTTGTGCAACACGCAGAATTGCGCCGCATGACAGTGATTGAGTATGCACCTCAACATCCTCAAGCCCAAGAGTATCGCACCCTTGCTAACAAGATTATCGACAACAAGAACCTGACAATTCCTACTCCTATTTCAATGGATGAATTAGAAGACTTACTGGTTGAATTCGGTATTCTTGGTGATGACAAAGAATTCGAGCATCTAGTTGGCAAGACTGCGGATGAAGTCCCTGTAACAGTTGGTGTTTAAACCCTAGTAATCAAGGGGATAGGCTAAAACAAGAAAAGGAAAGATTTTCTTATCTAAAATCCCAAATAGGTCTCAGGTGTGAGGTTTCAGATGAATTATTGTTGGAGCCTGAAACTCAAAACCTGAAACCGACCTGAAACCTATCCCCTATTCCCTATTTCCTATTCCCTACTCACTCAGAGAGGCAGATTTATGACTCCTATCGAATCTACTACTATTGACCCTCAAGACTTAGCTGCGGAAGTTGTTGACAAAAAAGCCCTGATCAAAGAAGCTTTAGAACTCTATCCCGATAAAGCTAAGAAAAAACGGGAAAAGCACCTGAATGTCTACGAAGAAGGCAAATCAGATTGTGGCGTTAAGTCTAATATCAAATCCGTTCCCGGTTCCATGACCACACGCGGCTGCGCCTACGCTGGATCGAAAGGCGTAGTTTGGGGCCCAATCAAAGACATGATTCACATCAGTCATGGCCCCGTAGGTTGCGGTTATTATTCCTGGTCTGGTCGTCGCAACTACTATATCGGAACTACAGGCATTGATAGCTTTGGCACAATGCAATTTACATCCGATTTCCAAGAAAGAGATATCGTATTTGGTGGTGATAAAAAACTTGCCAAACTAATTACTGAACTAGACGAACTCTTCCCCTTAAATAGAGGCGTTTCGATTCAGTCTGAGTGTCCTATTGGTCTCATCGGAGACGATATCGAAGCTGTTGCCAAGAAAGCCAGCAAAGAAATCGGAAAAACCGTTGTACCTGTACGTTGTGAAGGCTTCCGGGGTGTCTCTCAATCCCTGGGACACCACATTGCAAACGACACTATCCGGGATTGGGTTTTTCCTCAAGCAGACAAGAAAAAGAAAGAACTGGGTCATGAAGGTACTCCCTACGATGTCGCAATTATTGGAGACTATAACATCGGTGGTGATGCTTGGTCTAGCCGCATTCTTCTCGAAGAAATTGGCTTGCGCGTAGTAGCTCAATGGTCGGGAGATGGCACGCTTCACGAAATGATGATGACCCCAACTGTGAAGCTAAATTTAGTTCACTGCTATCGCTCCATGAACTATATTAGCCGCCACATGGAAGAAGCTTATGGCATTCCTTGGTTGGAATATAACTTCTTTGGCCCAACTCAAATTGCTGCATCTCTGCGAGAAATTGCAGGTAAGTTTGACCAAAAAATCCAAGATAATGCTGAAAAAGTCATTGCTAAGTATGAAGCCCAAACTAAGGCCGTACTTGACAAATTCTACTCGCGCCTAGAAGGTAAGACTGTCGCTTTAATGGTTGGTGGTTTGCGTCCCCGCCACGTCGTTCCTGCCTTCCACGATTTAGGAATGAAACTAATCGGTACTGGTTACGAGTTTGGTCACAATGATGACTACAAACGCACGACTCATTACATTGAAGACGGCACCTTAATTTATGATGACGTTTCTGCTTATGAGTTCGAGCATTTTGTCAAGGAACTCAAGCCAGATTTAATTGCTTCCGGCATCAAAGAGAAGTATGTTTTCCAGAAAATGGCGCTTCCCTTCCGCCAGATGCACTCTTGGGATTATTCTGGCCCTTATCACGGTTACGATGGTTTTGCTATCTTCGCCCGCGATATGGATTTAGCCCTTAATAGTCCAACTTGGGGATTAATTGGTGCTCCTTGGAAGAAGTAACCAAAACAGATTAGGGGAATACTACTAAGGATGAACGCTAAAAGTTTAAAATCCCCAAAACTATCTCTCGATTTTCATCCTTAGTTCCTCCTAAATACAAGTTTTTTGTTATTTCCAACTCTCTACGCTACACTCCCTCATAAATATTGGAGATTGAGTCATGCCTCAGAACAATATAGACAAAATTGACGACCACGTTACACTATTTCATCAGGAAGAATATCAACAGCTATTTGCTGGGAAAAAGGAATTTGAAGGCGGCCACAGCCCAGAAGAAGTAACTCGAATTGCAGAATGGACAAAGACTTGGGAATATCGCGAGCAAAACTTTAGCCGCGAAGCTTTAACAGTTAATCCAGCTAAGGCTTGTCAGCCTCTAGGCGCAATTTTAGCAGCAGTAGGTTTTGAAGCTACCCTGCCCTTTGTTCACGGTTCTCAAGGTTGCGTTGCCTACTTCCGTTCTCACTTTACTCGTCACTTCAAAGAACCATTTTCAGCAGTGTCTTCTTCAATGACTGAAGATGCAGCGGTCTTTGGCGGACAGAATAATATGATTGATGGCTTGGCGACTTCTTATAATCTCTACAAGCCAAAGATGATTGCTGTCTGTACTACTTGTATGGCGGAAGTGATTGGGGATGACTTGCAAGCCTTTATTAATAATGCCAAGGCTGCAGGTTCTGTTCCTCAAGAATATCCCGTTCCTTACGCTCATACACCTAGCTTTGTCGGCTCCCATATTACGGGTTACGACAATATGATGAAGGGAATTTTATCGAACCTAACAGCCGGTAAAAAAGCCGAAACGACTAACGGTAAGATTAACTTTATTCCCGGCTTTGAAACTTACATTGGTAACTTGCGCGAAGTCAAGAGAATTGGCTCTCTAATGGGCATAGACTATACGCTGCTGGCGGATAATTCTGAATATCTAGATTCACCAAATACTGGAGAATACAAAATGTATCCCGGCGGTACGCCACTGGCAGAGGCAGCCGATTCCATTAATGCAGAAGCGACGATCGCTTTACAATCTTATTCAACCACTAAAACTCGCGATTACATTGATAGCGAGTGGAAGCAACCTACTTATGTCTGCCGTCCTGTAGGTATCCGGGGAACTGATGAATTCTTGATGAAATTATCGGCTCTGACAGGTAAACCAATTCCTCAAGAATTGGAAGACGAACGGGGTCGGGCAGTAGACGCGCTAACGGATTCGCAATCATGGCTGCATGGCAAGCGGGTGGCAATGTATGGCGATCCAGATTTGGTGATTGGATTAACCCAATTCCTGCTAGAAATTGGTGCTGAACCTGTGCATATCTTGGTAAGCAATAGCAACAATTTGTTTGAAAAAGAGTTGCAAGCAATTCTAGATGCTAGCCCCTTTGGTAAGGGTGCAACTATCTGGGGTGGTAAGGATTTGTGGCATCTACGTTCTCTCTTATTCACAGAACCCGTAGATCTATTAATCGGCAACTCCTACGGCAAGTATCTGTGGCGCGATACCAAAACTCCTTTAGTGCGAATTGGCTATCCTATCTTTGACCGCCACCACCTGCACCGCTATTCTACTTACGGTTATCAAGGTGCGATCAATTTGCTCAACTGGATTGTAAATACGCTACTTGACGAACTGGATCGCAATACCATTATCCCAGCGAAGACTGATATTTCCTACGACTTGATTCGATAAATAGGGTGGTGGGCATGGGAAGAGTTTTGAGTTAAAGAACTGAGTTAAAGAACTAATTCTCCTTACCTTCCCTGCCTCCCCTTGCCTTTCTCTGCCTCCCCCTGCCTCCCCTGTTCCTCCTCCTCCCTATCTTCAAGTCCTATGACTACTATCACCCACACGCACGATAGCCACACGCACGATCGCCACCCTCACGACCATTACCTCGGCCCCAGAGAAAAGTCTGGTTTCGATCCTCTCTTCCTCCTGCGTCGATGGGTGGATAGAGTTCCAGTAAGCGATCGCCAATTTGCCCATCTTATTTGCCAGGTAATTCCCTGTTGTTGTCCTTTTGAACGAGATGTTAATCTGTTCGGACACGCCTATCACATTCCGCCTCTGTGCAAATTAAACCCTCTGTATGACGAGTTTGTTGGCTTACGCTTCCGCGCTCTTAGTTATCTAGCAGATGTTTGTTTAGAAGACATCACAAAATACATCTGCTAAGTAGAAAAGTTTTGAGTTATGAAGCGAGGAAAAGTCCTTAAAATTCTTTAATTCAAAACTCAAAACTCCTAACTCCTAACTATTCTCTTTCCCCCTGACTCCTATGAAGATTACTCAAGGAAAAATTAACGAACTCCTCAGCGAGCCAGGTTGCGAACACAATCATCACAAGCATGGGGAAAAAAAGAAGAAAGCCTGCCAACAACAAGCCCAACCTGGTGCGGCTCAAGGAGGATGTGCTTTCGATGGGGCGATGATTGCTCTAGTACCTATTACCGATGTGGCACACTTGGTTCACGGGCCGATCGCCTGTGCGGGCAATTCTTGGGGAAGTCGAGGCAGTCTTTCCTCTGGTTCTCATCTTTATAAGATGGGTTTTACTACCGATCTGAGTGAGAATGATATCATTTTTGGTGGCGAGAAACGGCTCTACAAAGCTATTTTGGAAGTCCAAGAACGCTATCAACCAGCAGCAGTTTTTGTTTACTCCACTTGTGTTACTGCCTTGATCGGAGATGACTTAGATTCCGTTTGCGAAGCTGCGGCGAAGAAGATAGGAACTCCTGTAATTCCTGTTAATTCTCCGGGATTTATTGGGAGTAAAAACTTAGGGAATCGAGTAGGTGGAGAATCGCTATTAGAGTATGTAATCGGGACTGCGGAACCTGAATTTACCACGCCCTATGACATTAACCTCATTGGCGAATACAATATCGCTGGGGAATTGTGGGATGTAATGCCACTGTTTGAAAAACTAGGCATTCGCGTGCTGGCAAAGATGACTGGGGATGCTAGGTATCAGGAAATTTGTTACGCTCACCGAGCCAAACTAAATGTCACAATTTGCTCGAAAGCACTGATCAATATTGCTCGGAAAATGGAGGAACGCTACGGCATTCCCTACATTGAAGAGTCTTTTTACGGGGTGGAAGATGTCAACCGTTGCTTGCGAAATATTGCTCTGAAATTAGGCGATCGCACATTGCAAGCACGAGTAGAAGCACTAATCGCTGAAGAAACCGCCCAGCTCGATCGGGATTTAGCCCCCTATCGCGCTCGACTCAAGGGCAAGCGGGTAGTGCTCTACACAGGTGGGGTGAAGAGTTGGTCAATTATCTCTGCTGCCAAAGACTTAGGGATGGAAGTAGTCGCCACCAGCACCAAGAAAAGCACAGAGGAAGACAAAGCCCGGATTCGGGAATTGCTGGGCGCGGAGGGGATCATGATGGAAAAGGGCAATGCCCAGGAATTGCTGAAAGTGATTGCCCAAACCAAGGCCGATATGTTGATTGCCGGGGGGCGCAATCAATACACAGCCCTAAAAGCTCGCATTCCTTTTCTAGATATCAATCAAGAACGCCACCATTCCTATGCCGGATATGCAGGCATGGTATCGATGGCCAGAGAGTTAGAAGAAGCTCTCTACAGCCCAATTTGGGAGCAACTTCGCCAACCGGCACCCTGGGAAAAAGAGGAGGCAATCTGAAATGGCTACGATCGCAACTCCCAAAAAATCAGTGGCGGTGAATCCGCTTAAACAAAGTCAGCCTTTGGGCGCTACTCTAGCGTTTTTGGGGCTCAAAGGGATGATGCCTCTACTGCACGGTTCTCAAGGATGTACTGCCTTTGCCAAGGTAACGCTAGTGCGACATTTCCGAGAAGCAATTCCGCTGGCGACTACGGCAATGACGGAAGTAACCACGATTCTAGGTGGAGAGGAAAATGTAGAACAGGCAATTCTGACTTTGGTGGAAAAAGCTCAGCCACTAATGATCGGTTTGTGTACGACGGGATTGACGGAAACGCGAGGTGATGACATGGAGGGTATTCTCCGCACCATCCGCAAGCGCCACCCGCAATTATACGATTTGCCGATTGTGTTTGTCTCTGCACCGGACTTTCAAGGAGCATTACAAGATGGCTTTGCCGCTGCGGTAGAAAGCATGATGCGCGAACTTCCCCAAGTTGGGGAAACGCGATCGCATCAGGTGACGCTACTGGTTAGTTCCGCCTTTTCCCCTGGAGACGTGCAAGCAGTCAAGGAAATCATCGCTGCTTTTGGACTAACTGCGATCGCAGTTCCCGATCTATCCACCTCCCTAGACGGTCATTTGGAAGACTCCTACAGCGCGGTGACAGGTGGGGGTACAACTCTACCAGAACTCCGGGCAATTGGTAGTTCTATTTATACCTTGGCCCTGGGCGAGAGTATGCGCGAGAGTGCGACGATCCTGGAAAAGCAGTTTGGGATTCCATTTGAGGTGTTTCCCCACTTAACCGGATTAGCCGCTGTCGATGAGTTTTTACAAGCGCTTTCGGATCTCAGCGGCGTGGATGTGCCAGCAAAATACTGCCACCAACGCCGTCAGTTGCAGGATGCGATGTTGGATACTCATTTCTACTTTGGACACAAGCGCGTCTCTTTAGCACTAGAACCGGATTTATTGTCTGCAACTGTCTGGTTATTGAAGGGGATGGGGGCAGAAATTCAGGCAGCAGTGACGACGACGCGATCGCCCCTGCTAGAAAAACTCCCAGTAGAAACAGTGACAATTGGCGATTTGGAAGATTTTGAGCAACTGGCAGCAGGTTCAGATTTGTTGATTACCAACTCTCACGGCGCAGGAATATCTCGTCGCCTCCAGATTCCCCTCTATCGTCAAGGTTTCCCCATTTACGATCGCTTGGGTAACGGTCAGCGTTGCACTGTCGGCTATCAGGGAACTACACAGCTTTTGTTTGATATCGGCAATTTATTTTTAGAGCAAGAAGAATCAAGCGATTGAAAAGGTTAGATTAACTCCGCATCATTTGGCTTGGTTATGCTCTTTCTTCTCTTTCATTTTCTCATGAGGAGGCAAGCAATGAAAATTGCATTCACGACTAGCGATCGCGTTCACATCAATGCTCACTTTGGTTGGGCAAAAAAGATTGATGTCTATGAAGTTTCAACTGAGGGTTATCAATTCTTAACAACTCTCAAGTTCGAGGGCGATCTCAAAGAAGATGGTAATGAAGACAAACTCTTACCCAAAATTGAGGCCCTCGCCGACTGCACAATTGTTTATGTTTCAGCAATTGGTGGTAGTGCTGCCGCCCGGTTAATCAAAAAGCGGATCACTCCCATTAAAGCCCAATCGGAAGAGCAAGAAATTAGCGATGTCCTCGAAAAGTTAGTCACAACTTTGAAGGGAAATCCACCGCCTTGGCTGCGAAAAGTCTTGCAACAGTCCAACCATTTCCCCCAAGAAGAATTAGAGTTAAATTAGAGGAGATTTACCCAATGAATGCAACTGAAACCGCCACCGAGAACACCTCATCTGATGTCATTAAGCATCCCTTTCTTCAGGAACTATTACGGCAAATCCGAGCCGAGGATTCCTACGGTTTTTACCGCAATTGGTCGGATGAACTCATCCTCAAACCTTTTGTAGTCACCAAGCAAGAAAAGCGCAAAATCCCAGTGGATGGCGATGTTGAGCCTAATACCAAAGGACGCATTCAATTATTTTATCGCGCGATCGCAGCTCGGATTGAAAAAGAAAGCGGGCTACTTTCTCAGATAGTAATTGATTTAAGTCACGAAGGCTTTGGCTGGGCATTAGTCTTTTCTGGCCGTCTCCTACTGGTTGCTAGAACCTTGCGCGATGCTCAACGCTTCGGTTTTGACTCCTTAGAAAAGCTAGCAGAAGAAGGAGAAAAGCTCACCTTATCGGGAATTGAACTAGGTAAATCCTATTGAGGAGAACTGTCATGTTACATCTCACACCTACTGAGTTAGAACGCTACCGTCGCCAAATTATGCTTCCTGGTTTTGGGGAAGAGGCTCAAAAACGATTGAAGTCATCAACAGTATTGGTGACAGGTGTCGGTGGATTAGGTGGCACTGCTGCACTTTATTTAGCAGTAGCAGGAGTTGGGCGATTAATCCTAGTTCGAGGTGGAGAATTGCGCCTTGATGACATGAATCGCCAGATTTTGATGACTGACGATTGGGTAGGTAAGCCTAGAGTATTTAAAGCCAAAGAAACACTAGAGGAAATCAATCCTGATGTCCAAGTAGATGCAATTTTTGAGTATGTTACACCCGAAAATGTAGATACTTTGGTACAAGCTGCCGATATTGTCCTCGACTGCGCTCATAACTTCATTGAACGCGACTTGTTAAATGCTGCCTGCGTGCAATGGGATAAGCCAATGGTAGAAGCAGCCATGAACGACATGGAGGCATATTTAACCACAATTGTACCGGGCGAAACTCCTTGTTTATCTTGCATTTTTCCCGAAAAACCTGATTGGGATAAGCGCGGTTTTGGCGTAATCGGTGCAGTATCTGGAACTCTAGCTTGTCTGACAGCACTAGAGGCAATTAAGCTACTGGCAGGAATTGGCAAACCGTTACTTTCTCAATTGTTAACGATGGATTTAGGCAGTTTGGAATTTGCGAAACGTCGTCCTTATCACGATCCAAATTGTCCAGTTTGTAGCCACAAGAGTAGAGACAAATTGGAAAGCAAGTTGAATCAAAAATTCCCAACTCCAAATCCTTCTAGGTCGAGTGCAACCAAACGGGAAAAACCGGGTATTCCTCTCCCCCAAAATTCCTTGCCAATCGCTATTTCGTAGATGTTCTCTGCATCTAATTTCTGAAGTTAATCTCTACTTCCTCAGAATTAAAACTGGGTAAAATTTACCCGATTAGCTATTAACCCTTACCAAATCTCTTAGGAGTCTTTATGACAGTTACATTAACAGAAGTGGCCGAATTGCGGCTTCGCGCCTTTCTACAAGGTTCTAGCAAAGCTGAAAATCAGGCACAACGGGGAGTTCGATTTTCCATTGTGGATGGAGGCTGTAGCGGTTATCAATATTCTTTGGATATTATCAACGAACCAAAGCCAGATGATGTGCTGGAACAACAGGGGAAAATCCGAGTATATATTGACAAGGAAAGCGCACCTTTATTGGAAGGTGTTGTAGTTGATTACGTTGAAGGTTTAACTCAAAGTGGCTTTAAGTTTTTAAACCCTAATGCTACTGATACCTGCGGCTGCGGTCAATCTTTCCAAGCAGGAAATTGTACTCCTACAGGTGTGCCTTGTAGCTAACCTTTCGCTGATTTTTTCTTTTTCGATTTCAAGGAATTGACAAATGGCAACTTATAATGTGCGGCTGATCAACAAGAAGCGAGAAATTGATGTTACTATCCCTGTTGAGGATGATAAATACATTCTGACAGCGGCAGAAGAACATGATATAGAGTTACCTTTTTCCTGTAGTTCTGGTTCTTGTTCTAGCTGTGTTGGTAAACTAATGGAAGGCAAAGTCGATCAATCAGAGCAGGTGTTTTTAGAGGACGAACAAATAGAAAAAGGATTTGTTCTTCTCTGCGTAGCTTATCCCCGTTCTGATTGTACGATTCGTACTCACCAAGAAGCTTATCTGGTCTAATTTATCTCTGGTCGATTTAGTCTGTTGGGCGCATCAGTTGCGGGATTGCTAGTAAGCAATTGGTGCAACCGACAAGTATTCGCACCGAGAATAGAGCAGATGTTTAAACAGAGTAAATTCAATCCCAAATCTCAACTTGATTAGACTATTGAAGGAGACACTTAACCATGACGACATTAACCGGTTTGACTTTTGGCGGTACTACCTGGACACCCCAATTTGTGGAAGAAATTAACCAAGATAAATGTATTGGCTGTGGCAGATGTTTTAAAGCTTGTGGTCGCAATGTATTACAGCTAAGAGCCCTGAATGAAGATGGAGAATTTGTTGAAAATGAGGAAGAGGATGAGATTGAACGGAAAGTGATGAGTATTATTCATCCCGAATACTGTATTGGCTGTGAAGCTTGTTCGCGAGTTTGCCCCAAAAATTGTTACACTCACAGTTCGCTCGTCCAAGCTTAAATCACTGCTAATACTGATGGAAGAGGGAGAAAAAAGTCAAGTTTTTGACCGAGATTGGACTGCTTATTATCAAGCAGTTGCGGGTCGCTCTCCACGCCCAACTTTACTAACAGCTTTAGCCAGATTTGAAACAGAGCAATCTTTTAATTCAAATCCTTTTGCTATAGACCTTGGTTGTGGGGATGGGCGAGATACGATAGAGTTGCTGAAACGCGGGTGGCGGGTATTAGCAATTGACGGTCAAGTAGATGCAATTACTCGTTTACGTAACCGTTTAGATGTTGATTTTAAACTTCTAGAAACCCGAGTTGAGCGTTTTGAATTAGTTACTCTACCGGATTCAGTAGATTTGGTTAATGCTAGTTTTTCTCTCCCTTTTTGCCCCCCGGCTAATTTCTCTGAACTGTGGGAAAAAATAGCCACTTGTTTGAGGGAAGGAGGGCGTTTTTCTGGACATTTCTTTGGTGAACGAGACTCATGGGCAGATCGTAGTTATATGACTCATGTTACTCGTAAACAATTGACAGATTTGCTACAAAATTGCTGGAAGATTGAGGTATTTGAGGAAGAAGAGCATTTAGGAACAACCCCTTTGGGGGAGGAGAGATACTGGCATATTTTTCATATTGTAGCACGTAAACATCTCGAAAAATTTTAGGTAAATTATGACAGCACAACGCGAAGAGCTTTACATGAATTTGATTGATAAACTGTTACATTGTCCCAATGGCAAAGAACCAGAGGTATTAGATAGTCATCAAGATTTGATTGATGCTGGTTTAATACAAGCTATGGCAAAAGTAGCGGCATACTTTGCTCACCATGATAATCCAGACGCATCTAAGTTCTTAATTCATGTTGCCCGTGAATTGTCAAAACAGTTAGGATTATATACCGAACCTAATCAAGTTGCCCCCACTGAAAATATCTGAATATTTCCCGTGTTTTTAGACCGGGAATCTCAAAAATTTACACATAAACCAGAGTTGAAACACTTTTAGCAATCTGGTTTATGTGTAAATTATAGGTATGTAAATTATAAGTATGTAAATTATACAGGACTTATGCACCTAACCAAAGAAACCGGGTTTTTTGACGAAAATACTTCGTTGTTACCCACCGATGATCTCAAAAACCCGGTTTCTGGAGCCATGAGCGTAAGTCCTATTATATAGGTATTAATCAACAGCAATAATTAAATCTGATGCCTTAATTACTGCGTAAGCTTCTTTGCCTTCTACTATTTCTAGATTGGCAGCAGATGCTTTTGTGATAATGGCAACTACTTCAAGTTCAGGAGCAATTTCTAGCGTTACTTCAGCATTAACTGCTCCCACCAATACTTGTTTTACTTTAGCTTTGAGAACGTTACGAGCGCTAATTTTCATTTTTCGAGCTTACCTGGTATTTTCATTAATATTGTATCACCCAAATCTATATTCCAATTGTAATTAAATTTACATTTGAAGGTGTTGTTTCTACAAGTTGAGCCTGAAGTTTTTGTTTGTTTATAAATATTGTTTGCAATAACATTTATTTACTTCAAATAAATGCTTAATAAATAACTTTAAAAACAGAGGCAGTAAAATTTAGTTGAATAATCCACATTAAATTGTCACAAATATTTTCCCGATTACTCCTACCTTGTATCGTTGCAATACTGCCATAATTAGTCAAACAGTCAAACACTAATCAAACAATTCATTATTGACTTGTTTAAAGCCATATTCACTCAACTTTATTAAGCTATAAAGTTGAGAAACTACTACTTGAATCTTACTTTCCAGATTCGTCATAATATACCATTAGCATTTCATAAAAAATTTTTTCAGAGTTGAATTTTGAGAATCATCGACCATTGCTGTTATTGTGAGAACTAAGTAGATTAGCGGGAAAATACATTAAGTATGTCATTCCGAGTGAAACGTTGACGTAGCCTGCCCGTTAGGGCTTAGCAATCCCAACGGCGAGGATAGCTTTACATTCTGTTACATACCAAGATTGCTCTGCACCTATCTACTTAACTAGAACCAAACTTACACATTAATGTGTCAAACTCAGATCACCCGAACTCTTCTTAAAATGGGTTTAAGGAATATCTCTGGGTAAGTCCTACATCAAATACTTTGGAGAACAGAATTATGACACCTGTAGAAGTTGAAAAAACACCAATGACTGAGCAAGAAGTAGAAAAGCTGTGGGAAGCATTTAAAATGTTTGATGCGGACGGTAGCGGTGCTATTTCAGCAGAAGAACTGGGTCAAGTGATGCGATCCTTGGGACAGAGCCCCAGCGAGACAGAACTGCGGGACATGATTAAAGAAGTAGATGTTGACCTGTCGGGAAGTATCGATTTTGAAGAATTTAAAGCGTTAATTGTCTCCCAACAAGGCGATCGCACCAGCCGCCTAAAACTAGCATTCAGCGTCTTTGATGAGGACGGCAGCGGTCAAATCACCGTCAACGAGCTGCGTAGTGTGATGAGTCAGTTTGGGCTGACAGATAAAGAACTTAATGAGATAGTACAAGAAGTCGATCATGATGGCGATGCCTCCATTGACTTTGAAGAGTTCTGTAAACTGGTGCCCGAAGAGTCCGAGATCGCTACAGGTTATCAAGACTCACCCATTCCCCCCACCACTTCACCTCAGCCAACTGCAACTGATGGGAGTACAACAGCCACCGAAAGCACACCCACGATCGCCAACGAGGTAGAACCCAGCACCACACCCACACCACAGGAAACACTCAGCGAAATAGATGCAGAGGTAGCAAGACTCACAGAACTACTCGCCAAACACCCACAGAACGAGACAAAGCGCGGTACATCGCGCTTACAGATGCAAATTGGTCTATTTCGCCTAATCCAGGGAGCCGCCTATCGCTGCTTCCGCGAGAGTTTCTCCGCCAACCACGAAACTCACCTGCGCGTCAGAAATCTACCCTACAGAATCACTGATTTCGTGCGGTTTGTGAAGACTGCGATCGCGCTTTACAAAGGATTAGGGATCGTCGAACCAGCTTGCAACCCCTTACTGGATGCAGTGGTAGAATCAATTACTAATGAGTATGCTCGACTAGAAGACCGGATTAAGAATTGGAAAGCGATCGAAAAAACCCCAGAAATGTTGGCAGAACAAAAAGCCATGTTAGAGGCGCGGGGTAAATCTGCCACTGTCAAAGAAAAGTTTGCCGCCGGAGTTGAGTTTGCCATCACCATCAAGAAAAAACGTCTCAACTTGCGCGATGTTGCTGAAGGTGTACTTGCCATCAATGAGCTCAACCGACTCAGGAAGATGGAACTCAATCAAGAGATTGCTCCAGAAGTAGAGCAATCAGCCGGAGATCCCAAAGATTACCTCAAAAAGTGGAACCGAGTCCTCCTCTCTGATGCCTCCGAACAAGTCGATGGTGCAATGATGCCAGTAGCTTATTGGTATGAGGAATTTATGCCAAAACTGTTGGCTGCTTTCAGCGTTAATACCGTCGCCGATATCCAAAGTAATACCGTTCCTGACGAAGCAGCTTTGGACAAGTGGTATCAATCTACTAAGGAGTCAGGAGAATTTAACGTTTATGGTGCCGATGTTGCAGACGGCTTTTCCAAATGCACTCCCCAACAAAAACTAATGCTTAAACAAGCTTGGCGACTCACTCACAACTACTTAAATGGGGTGCAAAAACGGCGGGAACGTCAGGAATTTGGACGCGACTCTGGCGCACTTTCCCATTATGTATCATTCATTGATATATCCCTGGGCCGCAGCGATATTAAGGATGCTCAGATGCGCGTCAGTTTTCCATACTATATCGGGCCAGCGGTTTGGCGTTTCTTCCACACCAGTGCGGAAATTGTATCTACTAAAACGCCTGAGAAACAAAAAGCCTTGATAGCCGTTTTCAAGGAGTTTTTTCAACTGTTTGCCACGATGTATCCCTGTCCCTACTGTCGCCATCATCTCAATGCCTATGTTGTGCAGAATAAGGAAGTGGAAATGTACCCTGTGGAGTACCTCGTACTCGGCCGCGACGTGAATCTTACTGACTTTAAGGTATCCCTAGAAGCAAAGCTTTCTACTGTGGTTGATGGCCCTTCTCTGCGCTTATTTTTCTGGAAGTTACACAACACTGTGTCTTCATCTATTGCTCGTTCGGAAGAGTGGTATCACAAGGATGAAAAAGCTTTTTACACTACTCGCTATTGGCCGAGTCTTGACTCGGAGTTAGCGCGTGCCAAAGCACTCAAACATATCAGCATTTCAACCGATCGCATCTATGGTCTTTATGGGATGCTGAAGCCTGCATCGCGGCTTTCGGCTGTGAGAACTACATTGCAAAAGCTTTTGGAAAAAGGCGATATCGAAGGGATTAAGGCGGCCTGTACGATCGCAGAAGATTATATTAAGGATTTGGAGGAGGCTGCGATCGGCGGAAATTTCCTACAAGATACATATTACTTCGATCCTGACCTGGTTGATAAAGCTCCACACTTTACTCCTGATGAAGAACAATTTGCCCGCAGTGGTGTGTTTGTGGAGGTTGTTTAACCCTCAGTAAATTCAATCCTCAATAATTTACTCAAAGGTATGTAGTTGCGCTTTAGCGCAGACAGCGCAACTATAGCTAGGGGCTAGGGGCTAGGGAAGAAGCGAAAGAAGGGAAAGAGAATAAAAGTAACAACTTCGTCGTCAACACTCAGCCGAACGGTTCGAGGATTTAGAATGCCCTAATGGTCTTGACGGTTGCTATAGCAACCTTCTTAGTAGTTAAGACCTTCTGAGTTCCACCAAACTAGCTGATTCTCTTCCCTTCTTCCCTAGCCTCTTCTTCCTTCTTCCCTAGCCCCTAGCCCCTAGCCTCTAGCCCCTCTTCCCCTGTCATAGTTCCCTGACATTTGACTTGCAACTCGAAGTCGTTATGAGTATGATTTAAAAAGAAGCAAAAAATAGAGCCGCAATGAGGATAGAAGAAATACCTATCAAACAGATTCGCCGCCCCCTGCCGCGAGTCAACGACCAAACCAAAGTAGCCGCGCTCATGGAATCCATCCGCGAGGTAGGATTAAAAGAGCCAATCGACGTGCTAGAAGTAGATGGCAAGTATTATGGCTTCTCAGGTTGCCACAGATATGAAGCTTGCGATCGCCTCGGCCTCGAAACCATCCGCTGCAAAGTCCGCCGAGCCCCCCGTTCCGTTTTGCAGATGCACCTAGCCTAAGAGGTTAGCTGAAGCCAGCTCATCCTTTTAGCAGATGCTTCTGTCACCAGTTTTTTCTAAAATTTCTCTAATTACAATTAACTTGAGGCAAACATAATGAGTAAGAACAACCACAAACAAGCTCTTTACCCAACTCGTATCGATCTGTCCGCAGAAACGCGCACTAAACTTGTTGGGATTCTTAACGACACTTTGGCAAACACCCTCGACTTAAAAACTCAAGTCAAGCAAGCCCACTGGAACGTCAAAGGCTTAGATTTTTACCAGTTACACTTGCTCTTTGACGAAATGGCAGGAGAATTAGAAGAGTACGTCGATATGTTTGCCGAAAGGATCACAGCTTTGGGCGGGTTGGCTTTGGGAACAGCCCGCATCGCCGCCGCAGAATCGAGCTTGCCAGAGTACCCCTTCGATATCCTTGATGGTAAATCCCATATTACCGCCTTAGCCGATCGCTATGCTCCCTATGGTAAGTTGTTGCGGGATGCGATCGATAAGACAGGAGAATGGGGCGATGCTGACACTGCTGACTTATACACCGAAGTCTCGCGGGCGATCGATAAGCGGCTGTGGTTCTTGGAAGCCCACCTGCAACCCTCAGAGATTGCTTCAGAAGATGAGGAAGTGGCTGGGAAAAAAGAAAAAGTCAAGCACAAGTAGAATTGGTTAACGGTTAACTATTAACAGTTAACTGTTAACCGTTAGTTGTTTGCTTACTGAGTTAGACATTATAGAGTGGTGCGGACATCTTGCCCGCGATTCTCTAGGATAGCGGGCAAGATGCCCGCACCACAAACTACAGCACTTTCAAGGTAAGTGAGGTACAGAGAAACCGGGTTTCTTGAATAAAACCGATTTCTGGCGATAAATAAGCGAAGAAACCCGGTTTCTGGGGTGTACTTCATAAACCTGGAATCCGCTCTATATAATTCTGATGTACTCGGAATTGACACTCTCAGGTCTAAAGACACTGAGATTCTTGAAGAGCCCAGATTATGAATAAAATTTTAACCAATTACCAATTACCAATTACCAATTTCCAATTTCCAATTTCCAATTTCCCAAAGACTTAGAAGGGATAATGCGTGACAGTTAAAATTTCAGATTACACCCTCGAATTGCAACGCCTGATGCAACAGGCGGGGTTTTCTAGTTTGAGAGCGTTGAGTCAGGCAAGTGGCGTTTCTGAACTGGATTTGATCCGCTTGCGGCGGGGGTTAGCTTTGCAGACGCGAGCAGATACGCTAGTAAAAATTAGTCAAGCTTTGGAAATTTCTATAACAGAGTTATTGGCAACTTTTGCTCCTGGGTCTGTAGAATTGCCCCAGGAGTCAGGATCGGCAGCAATAGCACAGGAATACGATCGCCTGCAAACTCAGATGCAGCAGCAGCGAGAAACTTTAATACAGGAATTTCAGCAACAAACATTGCAAATCTTGGAATCTTGGATGCTGCAATGGCCAACTGCGGCAAGTAAAGCTCAGGAAAATCCCGACTTATCAGCAGTGAAATTGCTGCCATTACTACGGCCAATCGAACAGCTATTGCAGGAATGGGGAGTAGAGGCGATCGCCACAGTCGGAACATCCATTCCCTATGACCCCCAATTTCACCAGCTAATGGAAGGAACCGCTCAGCCAGGGGAAACAGTCAAAGTGCGCTACACTGGCTATCGGCAAGGAGACAAACTTCTCCACCGCGCCAAAGTCAGCCCCATTACTTCCAAAGTTCTCGAAACTTGATAGAATTATGGCTGTCTGACCAACCTTTAATCATCAAGCTTTTTGTGGATCGTCCTAAAAAAGGTTGTTATTAAGAATCCTCGCGTCTTTAGACTGGGGAGTGTCAAACTAAAGTAATCTGGCTACTGATAATCGGATATAGCACGTGGAAAATATGAGTCCTGTAGTTAAAATTATTCAACCCTCCGGCATTTTAGACGGTACAAAGGCAAGTCAATTCCGCCAAGAGATTAGCGATCTAGTGGAATCTGGGGCAGATGTGGTATTAATAGACTTCCAAGATGTGACATTTATGGATAGTTCTGGCTTAGGCGCTTTAGTCCTGGCGCTGAAAACTGTACGCGCCGCCGGCAGCCAACTGGTAGTCTGTTCTATCAACGAGCAAATCAGAATCTTGTTTGAACTCACTAGCATGGATCGAGTTTTCGAGATATTTCCCAGCCGCGACGCTTTTAATACCAAGATTCTCTCCAGCAGCTAAACTTTTTAGGCGATCGCCGCTTGCAAATTTCTCCAAAATGTGCTAGAGGAGATAAGTTAGCCAAAGTTGACTTTGAGTAAAGACCAATCATCATCAAAAGCAGCTTTGGCGTTTAAATTTTGAACGTAGTTAAAAACTCGGTCAAGATCGTCAGCATTTCTGTTGTGAGGAGTAGTAATTAGGTCAATAAAAGCATCAAGCCCCCAGATATTGCCATCAGGTTGATGAATCTCGTAAACCCCATCACTGAAGATATACAGCGTACTCAACTCATCTACATAGCAGGAATTATCGAGATATTCAGCATCTGGGAACATCCCAACTGGCATTCCGGGAGTTTTTAGGCGTTTGGCTTTGGGGATACCTCCATCTGTGGATACCAAGACGGCGGGGGGATGGCCGGCACTGGCATATACTAGCTGGCGCTGAGGTCGGTTGTAAACACCGTACCACATTGTAAAATACTTGTCATTTTGATAACTCATCTGAAAAGTAGTATTGAGCGATCGCAGCACCTCGCTAGGTTGGTAGTAGTTAATATTGGGAATAGCTCGCGATCGCAGCAAATTTAGAACTGCCACAGAGGGAAGCGCCGCCCTCAAACCATGTCCAGCCACATCCAGCAAGTAAATCGCCAAATAATCAGAGTCCAGCCAAGTATAGTCAAAGCAATCTCCACCCAACTGCCTCGAAGGGATAAACTTCGCCTCCACGCTCACAGGTTCCGTCAAAGGATCTGGGAGTAGCGATCGCACATACTCAGCCGCCTCAGCTAACTCAGCCTCCAGTAACCCCTTAGCAATTTGTAAATCTCGGCTGAGCTGGTGTAGGCGCAGCCCCGCCCGCACTCTGGCTTGCAACTCATTGAGTTCAATCGGCTTAGAGATAAAATCATCCGCGCCAGCATCAAGACCCTTAACGCGATCGGCTACCGATCCCAGCGAAGTCAACAAAAAGAATTGAGTAGTTGACAAATCTGGATTTGCCTTAACTCGGCGGCACACCTCTATTCCCGTCAGACGCGGCATAATCCAGTCGCAAATGATCAGAGCTGGGCGCAACTGTTGAGCCTGTGTAATACCGTCTTCGCCATTGCTCGCTACCGTAACCTCATAACCCTGTTTTTTCAGGGTTCTTCTCAGCAGCTCTTGAACGGCAGTATCGTCGTCAATAACCAGAATTTGAAACATGGGGGCTCAGGTAGTACAAGTTTTTCAAGGTCTGGGGGTAGTCAATCAATAATCTTCACTCAGCACGCTTGCCACAATTGAGTATAGTCTAATAAGATAGCAGTCGAGCTAAATGCTAGGCGAGTCAACAGTCGCGCTCAATTTAGACTTAGACTTGATTTAAAATACGGCATAACTTTAGTGGCTTAGCGTGGTTGAATTAAAAAGTTCTGACAAGTCGCCAGTACCGGGGAAAGCCCACATTCAAGTCAATCCAGATCTGAAGGAATTAGACCCTGTTTTGTCTTGGTTTGCCCAATTGCATCAGCCGCCAATTCCCACCAGTATTTGGCTCAGGTGTCAATTAGCCCTAGCTGAGGGTTTTACCAATGCGGTTCGCTATGCCCACAAAGGCAAACCGGACATTCCTATTGACATTGAGGTAGCCCTGTTTCCCGAACGCTTAGAGATTAGAATCTGGGATTACGGCCCATCCTTTGATTTAGAACAGAAAATCAAGGAACTATCCGACGATCGAGTGGATACGTTTTCTGGTGGCGGCCGAGGCGTAAAATTGATGAAGGACATAGCCGATCGTCTGAGTTATACCGCTACTGCCGATAACCGGAACTGTCTATTAATCGTCAAAGGTTATTCCCCCCAAATTGAAGCATGAATGGTTGGCAGGTTGGGGGGTTCAGTCAAATAATTGAGAAGGAAACAACCCTGCTCTAGGAAAGGGGATTGAGCCAACGTAGGATTTCCCGTTTTAACTGATTCAGTTCCCGGTAGACTTGTTGTTTCACCCACTGACCAATAGCATCTAGGGGGGTAAAAACTTGACCAACAGGCCAGCTTACATCTTGACCCAAGGGCGTTTGGTGGTTGCCGGCCATTGTCTGTAACGCAACCATACCGGGAAAACGGGGTTGGAGTATCTTTGCTAATATTATGCTCTGGTCGAGATTGTCATCGGCAAATTTCACTAGGAGGTTACGCCGAATTTGATAGTGTTCTTGGACTATACGATTAGTTTCTTGGGGGGAAGGAGTAAACTCAACGTTAAAGACGGGGGATATTTGCTCTACGATCGGGATTGCGTCGCGGGCTGCATAGTTGTTAAAAGAAATCAAGATATTACCCGCCCGTTCTACGTCAAATAGACTGCCGATGAGTAGGTGTAACTTGCAACCCATGCTGTGTCCGATGCCGTAGATGGGGAAGTATGCCTTGCGTAAGGTTTTAGTAGCGTACAAGCGATCGAGGGCGTTTTCAAATTTGTTGAGGACATCGCGGGCGATCGCAACATGATCTAAAGTATTCACAAATGGTGTAGCAACCACAATATATCCTTGTCCTGCCAATTCCTCTAATAGCCACCGATAGGTCAATTGCGGTGCTGTGGCTACAAAAGCCCCCCCTAGAAAATGTACGATCGCGCTAGGTCGCGGTGGAATTAATACCCAGTTCCCAGAAATTTCTTGCCAGTCCATAAATTAATATCTTAAAACTATAGCTAAAGGTAGAAGGCAGAAAGCCGTTTTTGAGTGTACCCAAATCATGGTATTAGTGATACAGCAACCGCTAAGACCCTTATGGGCTCTGAATTACTCAAACCGTTACTTTTATTCTATTTTCCTCCTTCTCTTACCCTTCTTACCGGAGCATCGTAGCCCCTAGCCTAAGCGCCCCTTTTTACCCTAGCGACGATAATAATTACCTATGATGCCCTTAAGTATATGTCAGAACTTCAGGCTGAAGGTAAAATTAGGCACTTAGCTTTGATAGGACTTAACGGTTTAAGAGGGGCTAGGGGCTAGGGGCTAGGGGCTAGGGAAGACGGAAGAAGGGTTTAGAATCAGGGTTTTAAATTTAGAATGTCTTAACTGCCTTGGCAACTGCTATATCAGAAAAATATTGGGGGCAACCCGAATCAAATACGGGAATGTTGAACGCTACCAGCTTAAAAAAATATAAAAAAATGCTGGATGCTTATGGGAATTGGAGTTGATTTCAAAAGTTACTGAGTGTACTTAAAAATATGCCGATAAGCACAATGTTAGTATCTCTAATATGTCAGTTCGATACATTCTAGATCGAACAAAGGATGGGCGATAGGGAAGATCGAGGAAATGGAGAAATAGGGAGTATGCGGGAGATGGGAAAGGTGCTAGGAGTGTAGCCTTCTGGATACAGATCGCATCGCCCCAGATCGCCCCAGCACCTTGTAGCGAGCGTTAATTCAACAAATATCTAGGAACTGGGGTTACGTAGCTGAAGTTACGGTGTATCAATTTAAAAAAGCCCTTAGTTGAAAATACTGACTAATATAAATTTATGATGAAGTTGCATAAAACTTACTAGACAAGATGAGGGGAATAAGAGATATTATACTTAAGAAGCGAAAATTTACATAATATAGTCTAAATTAACAGACTGATAACAGACTTAATGGCTCTTAAGCCAAGTTAAGAGCTTCTTTATAAGAACTATCAGGGGTTTTATAAGCGTAGTAATTCAACACTTAGAAAAGGGAATCAGCCATGAAATTAATTCGGAAAGCAACTCTAACAACAGGATTGTTGATAGCCGCAGCTACATTTGGAACGGCTGCCCCTGCTCAAGCGTTCTCTCTCTACTTTGGTGAAGATTTGGGACAGGGAGAGCAAGTGCGCCTAAATGCCACTCCCAACGCTAATAGAGCCAGAGATGAGTTCCTCTCTAACCTCATAGGAGTAGGAACTGAAAACTTTGAGCGTTACTCAGTGGAAACGGAGGCTCCTCTGTCCATCAGTTTCGGCAGTGCTGGAACCGCCACTCTCCTTGGCAATGGTTTTATCGATAGTGTTAACGGAAATACTACTAATGGAGTGGGACGCTATCCAATTTCTGGTAATAAATACTGGGAGGCTAGCAATCTATTCGGGATTACCTTCTCAAAGGCAGTAGCTGCTTTCGGCTTTTACGGGGTTGATATTGGTGATTTTGAGGGACAACTAACGTTAACGCTGTTGAACACTCTTACCAATTTCCAGCAGACAGTCACGGTTCCCCATACGATGCAGGGATTAGGCGGTGGAGTGCTCTATTTTGGTTTGATTGCTGAATCGGATGAACTGTTTGACCGAATTATGTTTGGCAATACTGCACCAGGAGTAGATTATTTTAGTTTTGACAACATGACGGTGGGTAGCCTCGAACAAGTTGTGCCAACGGAAACGGTTCCTGATGGAGGCCTTGGTCAAGGATCGTCGCAACCAGTACCCGAACCCTTGAGTATGGCGGGGATGATCTTGGGAGGGGCGATGCTTGCTGGTACTCGGAAGTTGCGCCAAACGGCAAAAAGTGGTGACTAACAAAGGCTGAAATGGCATTGAGCAGTAAAATCCGATCGTCTTTATCCCTTGCTAAGGAACTTTTTCCTTAAAGTTAGGAAATCCCTGGGCGTTGCAGTTGGTAACTTGCTAAGCTTGAGCTAATTGCTCCCGATGAGGGAAGTTATGAAAAGTTGCACAGAAAAAATCGCTCTGCTTCATTGTAATTATCAAGTCAAAGTTCGTACTCTGAAATGGTTAGTTGCTATCCTAGCAGCAACACTGACGATCGCAACAGTAGGGGCAGTCAAACCTGCACCTGCTGCTGAGCTAGTAACGCAAGCTAACTCTAGCCAAAGGCTCAGCCCAGTACCCCAGATGAGTCCGCAAATAGAGACAGTACAACAAGACTTACTGGGTGGAATCTTACCAATTATTCTGATCGGTGGCGCAATCGTCTGCATTCCTCTATTTTTTGGGGGTTTGGTGGTAATAGGCGATCGCGAAGTCGGCATTATCAGCAAAAAATTTAGCTTTTCGGGAAAATCCCTGCCCCCCGGCCGTTTAATTGCCCTCGATGGCGAAGCTGGATATCAGGCCGATACCTTACCTCCAGGGTGGCACTGGGGCTATTGGCCCATACAGTACAACGTTCGCAAAGAACCCGTTACTGTAGTCCCCCAAGGTGAAATTGCTCTAATTGTCGCCGCAGATGGTGCGCCCATTCCGCCGCAGCGCATTCTCGGCAAAGTTACAGATTCTGATAATTTCCAAGATGCCCGTAAATTCCTCAAAAGTGGTGGGGAAAAAGGTCGCCAACTGGGTATTATTACCACTGGTACTTACCGTATTAATACTGCTCTGTTCACGGTAATTACTGCTGCTAACGCCGCTAAACATGGCATGAGTGCCGAACAGTTACGCCTCTACAGTATCAACCCCGATAAAGTTGGAATTGTCACCACATTTGACGGTATCCCGATTGAAGCTGGCGAAATCGCGGGAGAAACGATCCCCGATCACGACAATTTCCAAAACGCTCAGAAATTCATCAGTGGCGGTGGTAGGCGCGGGTTGCAAGAACAAGTTTTGCTCTCTGGTTCTTGGAACCTGAACCCTTGGTTTGCTGGTGTCGAACAAGTGGCGATGACAGAAATTCCGATCGGCTATGTTGGCGTGGTAATTTCTTATGTAGGCAATACCTCGGAAGATGTCAGCGGTGCTGCTTTTACTCATGGAAACTTAGTAAATCCTGGCAATAAAGGTGTTTGGGTTGCACCTCTTTATCCTCGCAAACATCCGCTCAATACTCGGATTTTAAAAGTAGAGTTAGTGCCTACTACTAACATTGTGCTTAACTGGTCGAGGCGCATGGAAAGACATAGTTATGATTCTCAACTTTCGTCTCTGACTGTGTGTTCTAAAGATGGTTTTTCCTTTGATTTAGAAGTATCACAAATTATTCACGTCGGGGCTTTAGATGCTCCCAAAGTGATCTCGCGGGTGGGTTCGATGCAAAATTTAGTGGATCATGTTTTGCAACCGACTATTGGCAATTACTTTCGTAATTCTGCCCAGGCTTATACTGTGTTGGACTTTCTGACGGCTAGAAGTGAGAGACAAGCGGAGGCTGCGGAGTATATTAAAAGCGCACTTCGTTCTTACGATGTGCAGGCAATTGATACTTTGATCGGGGATATTTTGCCGCCTGCGGAACTGATGCAGACGCAAACCGATCGCAAAATTGCTGAAGAACAACGCAAGACCTATGATGTGCAGCAAATGGCTCAAACTCAACGGCAGCAGTTGGTACGGGAAACGGCCCTCGCGGATATTCAGCAAGAAATGGTTAAATCTGAGCAGGGTGTGAAAATTGCTGAGTTGAAGGCGAATGCTCAAATTCAGGAAGCAATGGGGGAGGCCGAGTCAATTCGGATGACGGGAAATGCTAAGGCTGAAGCTTATCGCGCGGGGGTGGTGGCTTTGGGAACTTCTGGCTATACAGCGTTGCAGCTTATGCAGGTAATTGGCGATCGCCAAGTTCGGGTTGTTCCCGATGTTGCTGTCACTGGTAACGGCGGTGGTACGGGGTTAATTGATGGGTTACTGGGGATGATGCTGTGGAATCAAAATGGTAAGCACGAAAGTTCTGATCCTACAACACAGGGAGAATCGACTGTTTTGCCTTCTGTCACAACAGCAGTCTCAAATCCGGCGGGATCTCCTGCGGCTCAAAAAGCTAAAAGCGATCGGCACTTGCATAAATCGCCCCTAGATTCTCCTCCTTTAAGCTAGCTTGATTGTGGTAAGTTCGTATGTATTGATATTTTGTACCATTATCAATACTACGAGAAATTGACTCATGTCTGAAACGTTTTCAACTGAAATTAGCGATCGCATCTGCTCTCACATGAACGAAGATCATGGGAATGCTGTAGTGCTTTACGCTCAAGCATTTGGTGGCATTTCCAGTGCAGCATCAGCACAAATGCGGGCAATTGATGCTACTGGCATGAATTTAACTGCTCAAGTCAATGGCGAAGATGTGCCCGTCCGTGTTAGCTTCGACCATATTTTAAAAGATGCCGAAGATGCTCACCACACTCTGATTGCTATGGTTAAACAGGCGCGGCAACTTAGCGAATAAACTAAATTTAAGCGATGTTAGGCTTGCTAATTCTTTCGATCTCTAGACTTACACACCGAGCGCGAAAACAAATCAGAGATTGTTTGGGGATTAGTTAATTCCTGGCAATACTTCCGACTGCTTCGCTGCGATGCCTTCGGCCGGCGTAGCCATCGCAACGACGAAAGATGCTAAGCTTGCCTAATTCCAAGCACAACTACCAAGACAGTTAGGACGTTCTTAAATTACGGAAATTATTGCTTTGATTGCATATTATTTCTGATTTAAAACTGCTGAATTTTGCAATAAATCTAAAATCGTTAAATTCAATGATAGAAAATCCTCTTTATCCTAAAGGCAGTAATGCTGTTATTGGAGACGAAAATGCGCCTTTGTCTCCACTTGTAAAAAAACTAAATTTAATGATTTTGGCGCGTTACCCACTACTATATATTGTCGCCGCCGAAGAAGAACCCGCCGAAGAAATAATTTCGCAAGTAGCACGAGAGCTAACTCCTTCGCGCCGAATTTTATTGTGGGATATTGTGCGCGGCTGGGATGACAATGGCTCTGCTAAAGGCTCAGTAATGGCAGCACTGGATCGAATTAGCAAAACTTCGGCTGAGGAATATACAATATTTGTACTGCGCGATTTACATCCTATTTTGAAATATCCCTACACAGAAAAAAATGCTCCCGCAGTTCGGGAGTTGCGGAATTTGGCACGGGAATTAAAGCGCAGCCGTAAGACGATAATTTTAACTTCTCACGTACTGGAATTACCAGAAGAATTGAAGGAGGAAGTAACAGTAGTTGACTTTCTTTTACCCAACGTAGAAGAGATTAATTATTTAATTTCTCAGTTTACCGATCGTCCAGAACAGTTAGAGATGAGCGACCTAGCAAAGGAACAGTTAGTAAAAGCTTGTCAAGGATTAAGTAGAGCTAGAATTAGGCGGGTTTTAGCTAAAGCCTTAGCAGCAAAACAGCAGATAAATGAGTCCGATATAGATGAGGTATTGGAAGAGAAGCGACAAGCAATTAGGCAGACGGGAATTCTAGAGTTTTTTACGACAAAAGAATCGCTAAAAAGTGTAGGGGGATTAGATAATTTAAAAGAGTGGATAAAACTGCGACAGGATGCTTTTACTGAGGAGGCTCAGCGCTACGGTATACCTAATCCTAAAGGAGTTTTGCTCGTAGGAATTCAAGGTAGTGGTAAATCACTTGCTGCTAAAAGTATTGCTCATGAATGGCATTTACCACTGTTACGAATGGATACTGGGAAGCTATTCGGGGGAATTGTAGGGGAAAGTGAAAGCCGCATTAGGCAAATGATTGAGTTAGCAGAAGCGATCGCGCCTTGTGTTTTGTGGATAGATCAAATTGACCTGGCTTTTGGGAATATTAATAGCGCTACAGAAAGGGATTCAGGTACGTCGCGGCGGGTATTTAGCAGTTTGATCAATTGGATGCAGGAAAAGACAAGTTCTGTGTTTATTGTGGCAACTGCAAATAATGTACGAATGTTGCCGATTGAGTTGTTACGAAAGGGTAAATTTGATGAGATTTTCTTTTTAAGTTTGCCCCATGAAATGGAAAGGTTAGAGATTTTTAAAGTACATTTGCAGCGGTTGCGTGGCGAAAGGTTAGGAGAGTTTGATTTGGCTTTGTTGGCAAGGCGTACTCAGGATTTTAGTGGTGCAGAAATTGAACAAGTTGTGATTGACGGGTTATATCGGGCATTCGGGACTTTTGTCAATGGACAGCGTAAAGATTTGACAACGGAGGATATTTTAAGTGCAATTGAGGATACTGTACCATTGGCTGCGTTCGCAGGAGATAGAATTCAAGATTTGAATCAGTGGGCGACTGAAACTGGGGCGAAAATAGCATCTAAGGATAAGTATTAGAAAGAAGGGGCTAGGGGCTAGGGGCTAGGGACTAGGGAAAGAGGGGGAGATGGGCGAGGGGGGAGATGGGGGAGATGGGGGAGATGGAGAGGATGGGTAATTAGCGATTAGCGATTAGCAATTAGCAATTAGCGATTAGCAATTAGCAATTAGCAATTAGCAATTACCAATTAGCAATTAGCAATTACCAATTACCAATTACCTATCTACTTCCACCCGCAGACTCATCTTTTGGTGGATTATCTTGTCTCTGGGCGTAAATATTTCCTGATTTTTCAATTAATCTTGAATCTCGTTGCTTTGATATAATGTCATTACGAGGAACCGATTTAAGAACTGTCGAAGCTTCAGCGACTAAGGGGTGCGCGATGACTACCCTGGCTGAAGGCATCGCAATTGCTAATGCTGCGGTTCCGGTCAAAAATAGAGAATGCACTCTGGAAAAACTTAGCTTCATCTCCATCACCAAGAGAAAGCGGTCTATGTTTTTCAATATTTCACGGCAATCGAGCTCAATGTTTGTCTGTGTAGTTAAAACTCACAAGGTAAGAGGAAAAGATAGCTGCATACACATCTGTGAATCTGCCTACACAAAGACACTACTTTTTTACTTAGGGGGCTAGCTTAAGAGTAAATGGCTAATGGCTAATGGCTAATTGGTAATTGGTAATTGGGATACACAGATTTTACAGATTCCTCTGATTTCACAGACTAAACGATCGTGACTCTAACTAATCCGTGTAATCCGTGTAATCGGTAAAATCCGCGATCGTAACTGGTAATTGGGAGGAAAGTTAAATGATTAATAAGTGAAATTAGTTGCTTTATTGCTGATTTATGGTTGTATTTAACCGTACAAAATTCCCTATAAAACTAAAATATTTAGCAATACACTAGCATTAACTATAGGAAGCAAAGATGAATCAATTAGAGTTCACGAAAGCATTTACAGCTTTGACACCAAGACAGCAAGAAGTGTTGTTAAAAGTTTTAGCTGGTGAAAAAGATGCAGATATTGCTGCTTCGTTACATATCACCAAAGAAACTGTGAGAAAACATATTGAAAATATTTGCGAAGCCTTTGGTTTGAGATATCAACAAGATCATGGCTTATCGCACCGCCCTAATTTAATTGCTCTATTTGCTAAATACAGACCGGAATTATTTAGCCGTTATCCTCAAAATAGCAGAAATAATACTCAAGTTTTGCTCAGCTACTACCGTAGTTTTGAACTAGATTTAGGTTTAATATCGCAGTTAGATGCGGCATTAAAAGCTAATGGGTGTAGAGTCTTTCAAGCTGGCAGTAATCTGCGAATGGCAAAAAACGGCCCACAGCAAATTTACGCAGAATTGAATCAAAGTGATTATTTATTGCTACTTTTATCGCCGCTTTCAGCTTGCAGCGAGATGGTGACAGAAGAGGTAAGGACTGCCAAAACTCTGCAAGGTTCGCGGGAGGGCAAACCTGTAATTATTCCGATTCGGATTAATTGCCCTTTTAGTTTACTAAACCATGATTTACGTGGCTATCTTCAGGGAATTAATGATTATGAGTGGTTGAAACCTGATGATACAGCAAAAATTGTCACGAGAATATTAGAAGTGATATTAGGCAGCAAAAGGCAAGAGGAAAAAGTAGTAGATAGCGGCTTAAATTCGTCTACAAATCAAGAGAAAGGAAGAAATTTAGAAACGCCAACAGCTTTCCCGATAGTTTATGCTTTGACTCCAAATTACCCACCACAACCAATAGCAGAACCGGAGTTACCGAGAGGACAAGTCGAGTTAGCTTCTGCGTTTTATGTGGAAAGACAAGGAATTGAAGATCGTTGTTATGAGGCGATCGCGAAACCAGGTGCATTAATCCGCATCAAAGCGCCTCGCCAGATGGGAAAAACTTCTCTAATGGCGAGAATTCTTCGCCGCGCCGAGTTGCAAGACTTTGCCGTAGTCCCTTTAAGCTTTCAGTTGGCAGATAGTAAAGTTTTTACCGATTTAGAACAGTTTTTGCGGTGGTTTTGTGCAAATGCTGCTTTGCAGCTAGATTTGCCGGATCGCTTAGCTGAATATTGGAATGGGATTTTTGGTGCTAAAGTAGCTTGTAAATCTTATTTTGAAAGATATTTGCTAGCAAATATTACAACTCCTTTAGCTTTAGGTTTAGATGAAGTAGATGTAGTGTTTAGATATCCTGAATTAGCCGCTGATTTTTTGGGATTGTTGCGTGCGTGGCACGAGGAAGCTAAAAATCGGGATATTTGGAAAAAATTGCGTTTAGTTGTCGTACACTCTACAGAGGTTTACGTGCCGATGGATGTCAATCAATCGCCATTTAATGTAGGTTTACCGATTGAGTTGCCGGAATTTAAACCGGAACAAGTGAAAGAATTAGCATTGCGGCATGGGTTGGCTTGGGGTGCAAAAGAAGTTGAGCAATTAATGGCAATGGTGGGAGGACATCCTTATCTGATTAGGTTGGCTTTCTATCACATTTCCCGACAGGAAATAACTTTGTCAGAATTGTTAGCAACAGCACCGACTGATGCGGGACTTTATAGCGATCATTTGCGGCGGCATCTGTGGAATTTAGAACAGCATCCAGACTTAGCAGCCGCTATAAAAAAGGTGGCAGATAGTGCTAGTCCAGTGCAACTAGAGTCAATGCAAGGTTTTAAGTTGCATAGTATGGGATTAGTGGAGTTTCAAGGTAATCAAGTAAGGCCCCGCTGCAATTTGTACCGCAATTATTTTAAGGTGCGTTTAGGAAATGAATAATTAAAAAACTAGAGATAAAAAGTTGACATGAGATATGAAGTCAATTTAGAATATACTTATCAAGTTGGGGGCTGCTTGCCGCTAGATGCACCAACTTATATCACTAGAAAAGCCGATATTGAGTTAATGGAAAGTTTGAAAGCCGGAGAATTTTGTTATGTGTTAAATTCACGCCAAACTGGAAAGTCTTCCTTGCGAGTTAGAACGATGCAAAGGTTGCAAGCTGAAGGTTTTGCCTGTGCAGCAATTGACTTAACGGCAATTGGCAATCGCAATATTGAAGCTCACCAATGGTATGCTGGTTTAGTTTATAGTTTAGCTAATGGTTTTGATATTTTAGATCGGTTTGATGTCAGTCGCTGGTGGTGCGATCGCGAACTACTTTCTCCCGTGCAAAGGTTTAGTCAGTTTCTTGAAGAGGTGCTGTTAAAAGAGGTTGCTCAAAATTTAGTCATTTTTATTGATGAAATTGATAGCATTCTCAGCTTGAACTTCCTTCCTGACGACTTTTTTGCTGCGATCGAAGCTTGCTATAATAGACGTGCAGAGGAGGTAAAATACAGGCGACTTACTTTTACAATCTTGGGTGTGGCAAACAAGAGCGATTTGATAATTGACAAACATCGGACGGCAATTTTTAGTATTGGTAGAGCTATTCATTTAGAGGGTTTTCAGTTGCAGGAATGCCAGCCTTTAGCCGCTGGGTTAGCTGAGAAATTAGAGAATGCTGAGAATGCGATCGCAGAGATATTATCTTGGACGGCAGGACAACCATTTCTAACTCAAAAGCTATGCAAACTATTAATACAAAAACTTCTGAATAATTGTCAATCCCGAATCCTAAATTCTCCAACTGAAGTTTCTGAGTTGGTAAATTATTTAGCCATTAATCAGATCGTAGAAAACTGGCAAGGACAAGATGAGCCAGAGCATTTAAAGACAGTGCGCGATCGCGTACTCAGAAAATCAGATCGACCTAGCCACCTGCTAGAATTATATCAGCAAGTTTTGCAAAACAAACAAATTGTTGTTGATGATAGTTCTGAGCAATTAGAATTGAGACTTTCAGCATTAGTAGTCAAACGTGAAGGAAAGTTGGAGGTTGCTAACCGGATATACAAATCAGTTTTTAACATTAATTGGGTGGAAGAACAATTAGCACTTATGCGCGAGAATGCCCTTCCCATTTTTAATTCTTAATTTTTAATTATTAATTGCTTATGCCCTATAGCTTGGTTTTAAACTTATTGCCATCTTCGCCAATCCCACCCCAATTTTTGACTGGGCGGCATCTTCATGCTTTGTTCTTAAAATTAGTAAGTGCAGTAGATACTGATTTAAGTGCTTATTTGCACGATCAAGCTAATGAAAAAGCTTTCACCCTTAGCCCCTTACAAGTATCTAAAAAAGAAGGGCAAAAAATTAAGATAATAGGGGAAAATAAGAGAATCGATCCTCTAGGTTCTAGGACTTTACAGTGGGAATACAAACAAGTAATTAGCGGAAATACACCGATTTGGTGGCGTATTTCTCTTTTAGATGATAGTTTATTCGCCCGCCTGACTCAACTTTGGTTGCACCTAAATTTCGATCGCCCTTGGCATCTCGGCCCCGCAGATTTACACATTACTAGCATCTTAGCAGTACCGCAACCTGCCCAGCCTTGGGTGAATGCGATTTCCTATACACAATTATACGAGCAAGCTTCAGCAGAAGAACGGCAAATTGCTTTTAGTTTCTGCACTCCGACTAATTTCCGTCAAGGTCAATACGATACACCGATGCCAACTAGAGACACTATTTTTGGTAGCTTGCTAAATCGCTGGAATAAATATAGCAATATTCCTCTAGATCGTACTATTATCGAGCCTATTTTTCCCAGCTTTTTTGACATTCATACTGAAATGTTAGCTGATTCTCGCAGTAAATTTATTGGGTGTGTCGGCGAAGTTAGCTATCGAATTATGGGCGATGTTGAGCCGCTAAAGATTAAACAAATTAATGCCTTAGCAGATTTTGCTCTCTATAGCGGAGTGGGGAGGAAAACACCGATGGGTATGGGAATGGTACGGCGGCTGCAAGAGTTCAGTAATGCTAACGGTTACAGAATGTAAGATTACCGCGACCATCTGGATTTCCATTAGAAATCCACCCTTTCAGCGGGGATTCAATTTCAATCCAGTTAAGATTTTCCACTGTTCTAATGATTACTGGAACGTCTGTAGGTTTGACTATTTCTCCATTCCTGACTCGCCCTACTAGACGAGACTTAGTGGTAGCATCTGAATGAATTGCTAAACCATCTTGCGCTGAGGAATTGACACGGTAACAGGGGTTTTCAGCCAGAGATATTTTCATGGCTATGGCGGTGACAGTAGCTTTAAAACTGCCATTAATCCAACAGCCGTATTCTATCTCTCCTGAACCTATGGTATTAACATCGCGGCTGACTCTATACCAATAAGTCTCTAATTGTCTTTTCTCTGTATGGGGAGTATCAACCTCTCCAAAGCACTGATTTTGCAGTTCCATTCCTAACCCTAAATCCATATTAGATAGCCCAAACTCTAATCCTGCATCTTTGAGGTTTTCCCAAGGTTGCCACAAACTCCAACCTCGTTGAGAGATATTAGTAGGGCCATTTGGATTGTCTGGATTCGCTTTAACAGGTAAGGAGGAAATTATTAAGGTGGCGATAGCTGAAATCGCTAGAGTTGAGGGAAATAAATTGGGTAATTTCATGGTAATTATCTTGTCTAATCCCGTTAGACCTCAAAGGTTAACGGGATGAAAAAATTAGTAGATTGTAAGATTGAGCAATTAGTTAGTTAGTTGAGGATGATTGTATCTGTTGTACCTGTAACCAAGCGGCTAAATCTGCTACATTAGAGAAGTCAAGCAGCGCTTCTCCCAAGTTTTCTAATTGAGGGATTGCTAATCTTTGAATCTGTTCGCTTAGTTGTGGTTCTAACTCCCCAAAACGCCGTGAAATCTGGCGTTGTAGAATTGCTACTTCTCCTCGCTGCATACCTTGTTGTACACCTTGTTGTACACCTTGTTGCAGAATATCTTGATAGGTGACTGATTCTCTCATAATATCCTCTCTGAATAATTGACGAATCAATTTTTTCTCAAACCGTAGACCAGCTAGGACGAAAACACAAGCTGAGATGTTATTCCGTTGCTCTGTTTCTTCAATGATAGCAACTTGCTGAGCAACTTGCTCTAATAAAGTATTAGGGTTGTCGCTTTGAGCTAAAGCAGCCAGGGGTAAAAGTTCTGGTGTAACTAAAAGTGGAGCGGGATTTTGTTCCCACATCCGAATAATTCGATAGCGGTGTGTCGTATAATTATCTTGATATTGATTCTGCAATACTAATTCTGAATTAGTACGTTTGAGGAAAATAACTACCTGTTCAATAGGTAAGCGATATTTCCTTGTTAATATAGCTTTATATTCAAGCATCCGCAAGGGAATTGGCGGATTTGAATAGGGTACTGTTTGAAATTCTAGATGCAGAATTTGGTTATCAGTTTGTAGCAAAACAAGAGCATCTGCCTCAATCGGTTCGGGTATAATTTCGGTTTTAAGTACCCGGATATTTTCCGGTTCTGTATTTAGTAGCCAGCGGACAAATGAGGCTGGAGATTTTTCGGCGAGATATTTACAAGTGTTGTCGTACATGACTCTACAATCGATTTTTACACAACTCAATTCCAAAGATTAGGTTAGTTGTTATCTCTACTGATAACTCCGCTGGCTTTTTGATACTAGAGCAACTTTTTACTCTTCTTTTGGCTTAATTTCGCTGACAATTTCATAAATATCAGTATCAGGAACTTTAGCAAATAAATGATTCATCTGCTTCAATATTTCCTGGTAAGCTTCGCTTTGATTAGATGCCATATCTTCTACGCTATCCCAGAAAATTATGGCAAGTCCTTTGTCTGTCTCCGGCAATTGTAGTAGGTATGCTCCCTTAAAACCATGAGCATAGGTTGATACAGCCTTTTGATAAAGTTGCTTGGCTTCTTCAAACTTACCGGGTTTAAATTCTCCGATGGCGACGTAGGCAAATTGATGCCGCAGAAAATCTAGAAATTCTGACATTAGTTTTACTTTGGGTAAAGGTTGATACACAAAATAGAATTTTACCCTATAACTGTAATTTTAGTAAATGCGGCTGTAAGTATTTATTTAAAAAGAAAAATTATATTGTGAGATGGGCAAGACTCCTGTCTGTCCTGATTTAGAGGTCGGTGGGAGGCTAATTTGTCTATACTGGATCGAGATTGAACAAAGTATGCTAGTATTAGCGCCAACTGTTGAAGCATTAAGGCTAGACAATAGCATAAGTCAGGAATTAGGATTCATAATTGATATATTATCCTGAATAGCTCAGGATTCAGAATTAAAACTCTAACTCCTAAATTATTTTTGAAACTACCAATAATCAATATGGCCTTAGTTAAAATTGTAATTGTTGAAGATGAAAGAATAATTGCTCTTGACCTTAAGAGCAGTTTAAATAAATTCGGGTATGAAGTCTGTGGAATATTTTCTTCGGGAGAAAAGGCCCTAGAAAAAATTGGCGAACTCCAACCGGATTTAGTTTTAATGGATATTCTTTTGAAAGGTAAGATGGATGGCGTGCAAACGGCTGAAAAAATTAGCAGCAAATTTCAGATCCCTATAGTATTTTTAACCGCTCACACCGATGAAACTAATTTGCAGAGAGCGAAAGAAACTTATCTTTTTGGATATATTGTCAAACCTTTTGAGGAAAGAGATTTGTACACAACTGTCGAGATTGCTCTTTATCGGGCGAAAGCGGAATCTGAAATTCGGAAAGCCTTAGAAAAAGAAAAGGAACTAAACGAACTAAAATCCCGATTTGTTTCGATGGTTTCCCATGAATTTCGCACGCCGTTAGCAACGATATTATTTTCGGCTGGTTTGCTGGAAAATTATGGTCAAAAATGGTCAGAAGATAAAAAAATTACTCATTTACAACGCATTCAAACAGCAGTCAAGCAGATGACAGTACTTTTAGAAGATATCTTAATTATCGGCAAATCAGAAGCGGTGAAACAGGAATTTAAACCCGTTACTATAGATTTAAAAAAATTCTGTATTGAAATTATAGAAGAATTGCAACTGGTGGCGAATGAACATGAGATTATATTTGAGTGTAGTGCCGAGAACACTGAGGTAGAAATGGATGAAAAGCTGCTAAGGCAGATTCTCTGTAATTTACTGTCAAATGCTATCAAATATTCCGATCGAGGGAGCCGGATTCATTTCGATCTGACTTTTAGGGAGGCTGAATTTACAACTAATGATTTAGAATTAAATCCTCCTGCAAAAGTTGCTATTTTCCGCATTCAAGACGAGGGAATTGGGATTCCCCTAGAAGATAGACCGCGAATGTTTGAGACATTTTACCGTGCTAAAAATGTGGGTACAATATCAGGGACAGGATTAGGTTTAGCGATTGTTAAAAGGTCTGTAGAGTTGCACGGAGGTCAAATAGAAGTAGGCAGCGAAGTAGGAGTAGGAACAGTTGTAGCAGTTACTTTACCTGTACCAAAATAGAGGTGAGTGGGAGTTGGGGTTGAAAACAGGAGATTACTGTTTATACATCTGTAACTGAAAAACTGGAGCGGCGATCGGTTCTTGACATTGCTATAGCCTTAAGATATACTTTTAACTAAGTATAGGGATGGCTGGTTATGAAGATTATAAATTTAAAATTAAAATTAAAGATGGTGGCAACTCGCCCTGACACTAGCTGATATTATATAAACACAAATTAATTGCATATTATTGCCTGTTAGCAATTGTTAATTGTTAACGAGCAATCACAGTTAACGGTTAAAGTTAACAAATGGGGGATGTTATGGATAGGGTAGAAATGTACAGGACAATTGAAACATTGCAGCAGCGAGTAAAGTTCTTAGAAGCAGAAATTACTCAACTGCTTGACAGTAGGAAGAGGGAACTGGAACAGCAGGTACTAGAACGGACGGTATGGCAACAGCAGGTGAAGCGAGAACGGCTTTTAGCGAGTACGGCCTGGGGGATTCGCCAGTCCTTGAATCTAGAGGAAATTTTGAGCGGGGTAGTCAAGGAAGTACGCAATTTGTTGCAGTGCGATCGCGTGGTTGTTTACCAGTTTGGCTCCAGAATGGACGGTACGATCGTTGCAGAATCCGTCGCTCCCGGTTGGTCTAAAACTCTGGGCAATTATATTCCCGACACCTATTTGCAGGAAAATCAGGCTTTAAAGTACCGCTGGGGACACAAGCAAGCGATCGCAGACATTTCTCAAGCTGGGTTCAAAGATTGTCATCGGGAATTATTAGAACGCTTGCAGATTCGCGCTCAACTCAGCGTTCCCATCTCGATCGAGCGACATTTCCCACTCGCGAGTCAGGAAACTCAAAACTCTACCCCACTGCTGTGGGGTTTGCTATTTGCCAATCAATGTTCTGCGCCGCGTCTGTGGCGAGAGTCAGAATTAGAATTGCTAGACGAACTAGGAGTACAAATCGCGATCGCCATTCAGCAGAATTGCTTGTTTGGTGAGTTGCACGCTGAACTCACAAAACGCCAACAATTAGAAATTGCCCTTACTGAAAGCGAAGAAAGATTTCGCTCCATTGCTAACAGTCTCCCTGTCTTATTATGGATGTCCGATCCCACCGGGGAACGCAATTTTTTCAATCAAACTTGGTTAAACTTCACGGGGCGCACTCTTGAACAAGAAATTAATCACAGTTGGATGCGAGGGTTGCACCCAGAAGATTGCCAGAAATCTGTAGAAACTTACCTTTGTGCTTTCCACCAACGGCAAAGTTTCCAAATAGAATACCGCTTCCGACGCGCTGACGGCAAATATCGCTGGCTGTTGGATAAAGGAGCCCCCAGATTCTCCTCAGATGGCAGTTTTGCCGACTATATTGGCTCCTGTATTGACATCACCGATCGCAAATGGGCGGAGGATGGGCTATACCAAAGCGAACGCCTCTATGCAACGCTAACAGAAGTCTCGCCTGTAGGCTTCTTCCGCACGGATGTTGAGGGGAAAAATTTATATAGCAACGAGCGCAGTTGCGAAATCACTGGCCTCGAACCAGGAGAAAGCGTAGGATATGGTTGGACAAAGAACCTGCATCCAGACGATCGCGATCGCGTTTTAGCTGAATGGCATCAAGCCATTCAAACAGAGGAAATATTTAGCTCCGAATATCGGTTTCTACGCCCGGACGATACTGTAAAATGGGTATTTGGTCAAGCCGTAGCTGAGAGGGAAGACAACGGCACAGTAGTCAGTTATATTGGCACTATTACCGACATTAGCGATCGCAAACAAGCTGAAGCCAAGTTGCAAACAGCCTACCAACAATTAACTTTTCACGTCGAAAACTCCCCTTTAGCCGTCATCGAATGGGACAAACATTTTCGAGTAAAACGCTGGTCAAAGCAAGCAGAAAAAATCTTCGGTTGGCAAGAAGAAGAAGTTTTGGGGCTTCACCCTAACGAGTGGTCAATTGTATTTGTCGATGAGATCGAGAGCGTGAATGAAGTATTAAGCCGCTTGCTGACTGGGATGGAGTCTCGAAATACTAGCTACAACCGCAATTATACCAAAGAAGGTGCAGTGATCTACTGCGAATGGTACAATTCCGTACTCTTTGACAGCGCCGAAAATCTGATATCTATCCAGTCATTAGTTCAAGATGTAAGCGATCGTAAAGGTGCAGAAACAGCCCTACAACATTTAGCCGGAGAGTTAGAAATTAGAGTTCAGGAACGAACGCAGGAATTAGCTACCACCGTGAAACTTTTACAGCAAGAAATTGCCGAGCGCGAGCAAGCCCAAAAAGAATTACTTGTGGTTAAAGAGCGCTTACAATATTTGCTATCCGCTAGCCCGACAGTGATTTATAGTTGCAAGGCAGAAGGCAATTACGCCACAACTTTTATCAGTGACAACATTGCCGTTTTGTTAGGATACAAACCCACAGATTTTATAGAAGAATCTAGTTTCTGGATTAATGGCATTCACCCCGAAGACGTACCGCGTATTTTCAATGAAATGATGTCCAATTTTGGCGGCAGTAAGCACATCCTTGAATACCGCTTTTTAGACGCATTCGGAAATTATGTTTGGTTACAAAATGATTTAACACTGGTACGAGACTCAGCGGGAAATCCCTTAGAAATAGTTGGTTCAATGATCGATATTACTGCTAAAAAACTAGCAGAATCAGCACTTTTAGCAGCTAAGGAACAATTACAAGCCGTGATCGATGCCGTCCCTGGATTTGTGTCTTGGATTGGTGCAGATTTGCGGTTTCTGGGGGTGAATCGGCAATTAGCACTGATGTTTAATCTGTCTCCCGATACGTTTGTTGGCAAGGAAGTCGGATCGATCGATTGTAATTTTAACTGTACAGATTTTATTAGTGATTTTTTTACTGCTTCTGACACCTCAACCAGTCAAGAAATCACCCTCGCACTTGCCAGCGATCGGTTATTACCTCAGAGCCGTACTTATTTAGTAGTTGCTCAGAAATATAACCAGGAACAAGCTGCGATCTTTGTAGGAATTGACATCACCGAACGCAAACAAGGCGAGGAGCAAATCAAAGCTTCACTTAAGGAAAAAGAAGTATTGCTCAAAGAAATTCATCACCGCGTAAAAAACAATCTACAAATCATTTCTAGCTTGCTCAAACTTCAGTCTAAATATATCAAAGATCCAGAATCAATGGTACTCTTTCTGGATAGCTACAACCGGATCAGATCGATGGCTTTGATTCATGAAAATTTGTACAGAACCACAGACTTAGCTAGAATTGATACTGCTGAATACATCCGCAAATTGGTATCGAACTTGTCTAGCTCTTATGGCTGTTCGTCAAGACTAATAGAAGTCAAACTAGAAATTGAAAGCATTTGTTTAGATATTGATACCGCAATTCCTTGTGGTTTAATTATCAACGAACTGGTTTCAAATGCTTTTAAATATGCTTTCCCACAGGGTCAGAAGGGAAAAATATTAGTGAGTTTTAAATTAGAAAATAACACTAACTTTGTTTTAAGAGTCAGCGATAGCGGCGTTGGCTTCCCTGAAAATTTTGACTGGGAGCAAACCGAATCTCTCGGATTGCAGCTAGTTGTGAATTTAACCGAACAATTAGGCGGTAATATAGAATTAGATCGAAGTCGCGGTACAGACTTTCAGGTATACTTTGCCAAGAATACCCGTACTAAATGAGCCGATATAAATTATCAAGGAGCTAGCAACACAGTGAAAAAAATTTTAGTTGTTGAAGATGAAAAATTGATTAGGCTTAACATTTTAGAGTGTTTGGAGAATGCCAATTTTGTGGCATTTGGTGCAGAAAATGGCAGCAAAGGTATTCAATTAGCAGGAATATATCAACCAGATTTGATTATTTGTGATATTATGATGCCCGACATTGACGGCTATTCAGTTCTAACAAAAGTACGCCAAAATATTGTTACTGCTACTACTCCTTTCATTTTTTTATCAGCTAAAAGTGAAAGAGAAGATATGCGTTTGGGTATGGAACTGGGAGCAGATGATTATATTACCAAGCCTTGTACGCCTACAGAACTACTCAGCGCGATCGCAGCCAGATTAGAAAAACATAATGCCTACATTCAACAGTCTGCTAGCGAACGCGATCGCGCTAAATCTTTACAAAAAAGAGTCCAAGAACTCCAGCAAATCAGTGAAACTAGAGAAGAACTACTAAGAAGACTTTCAGAAGACTTACGAGATCCGATGTCTAATATCAATATGGCGGTGGAAATGTTGAAATTAGCCCCTTCTCAGCAAGCTCGCGATCGCTACCTCAAAATTTTGCAGCAAGAGTGCGCTCGCGAATTAACAATCCTCAATCAAATCTCCAACTGGCAAGATTTTTTAACTCCCGAAAATATCCGGCTACTGAATAGATTGAATATTTCTAATAATTCTAATCAGCATAACCCATGATGAAATCATAGTACATTTAGCAGGAATGCTAGCAAACAAACTATTGTCGATCTTCATAGTTTAAGATTTATAAAAACTATTTAAGCAAAGAGAGGAGAATAAAAATAATGCCTAAAATCTTGGTAATAGAAGATGAAGAATTAATCAGAGAAAACATTTTAGAACTGCTGGATGCTGAGGAGTTTGAAGCTCTAGGTGCAGCCAACGGAAAAATTGGTGTAGAGATGGCAGCTCAACAACAACCAGATTTGATTTTGTGCGATGTGATGATGCCAGAACTTGATGGTTATAGCGTTTTAGCTGCTTTGCGATCGCATCCACTTACAGCCACCATTCCCTTCATCTTTCTAACAGCAAGAGCTGAAAAAGCTGACACCCGCAAAGGCATGGAGTTAGGAGCAGATGATTATATTCCCAAACCTTGTACGCCAGCAGAATTGCTAGCTGCGATCGCAACTAGGCTACAAAAGCAAGCCATAATTAACAAACATTCTGAAAAAAGAATGGATGATTTACGTAGAAATATCACTCGTTCTCTGCCTCACGAACTACGAACTCCCCTAAATGGAATTCTGGGTTTTACTGAAGTTCTTATATCCGAATACGACTACCTAGAACCATCAGAAATTAGGGAAATCATACAACGAATTCACTATTCTGGAAAGCGCTTAGAGCGGCTAATAGTAAATTTTTTAATTTATACAGAGCTGGAAATATTAGCAGC
The DNA here is from genome assembly GCF_000332155.1 of Kamptonema formosum PCC 6407. Classification (GTDB taxonomy): domain Bacteria; phylum Cyanobacteriota; class Cyanobacteriia; order Cyanobacteriales; family Microcoleaceae; genus Kamptonema; species Kamptonema formosum. Next base: position 763,991 of record NZ_KB235903.1, read on the forward strand.
TAATCCACAGCGCATCAAGACACTCCGCGACACTCTGGTGAACTCTGCTGAAGCTGTGATTGCAGAACAAGCTTGCCAACAAGCTAAACAGGCACAAAGAGAAGCTGATTTACAACTAAACCTCCAAGATTTCTCCGTACCAATGGCGGCAATATGGCTAAATAAAGCAGTAGAAGAACTTACAGGTAATGCTTTTAAATTTTCGCAGCCAGGTACGCCAGTCAGGATATCAACTGTGGTGGAGAATAATATATTTATATTATCAGCAACTAACAAGGGTCGGGGCATGACCGCCGAGCAGATTGCTCAACTAGGAGGTTATATGCAATTTGAACGTAAAATTTATGAACAGCAAGGTTCTGGTTTAGGATTGAGTATTGTTAAACATATTGCTGAATTGCATGGTGGAAAATTAAAAATAGAAAGTATTCCCAGTAAAGAAACTACAGTTTTCGTTTTTCTTCCTTTGTAGATGTAAAGTTGATTGATTATTATACAAATAAAAAGCTACACTCTAAACTGTGCTAAGTAGTCGGATATAATTAAACTCCGGGTGGGCGCTCGCCGCAAAAAACCTGTAACTCATAGAAGAAGATGGTTGCGGCGAGCGCCCACCTTACAATTTATTGCCAAGGTACTCAACCTTCCAAGATATTTGACGACCTGAACGACCTGAACGAACAAAACGAAATCCTTCGTATTCAAAGCTGACTGAGTTTTTAGTAATGAACGAAGTAGATACACCAAGCAACTGAGCAATTTGGTTAGTTGTTAATTCTGATCGTTGAGATGCTGCTTTTTTCAGAGGCTCTAGATGTTCTGGTGGACGATTAACTTCCAGTAAAGTAGATTGAAATTGACTATCTGAGGAGGATAGGGATTCACAACTGGTACTAGATGAAGCCCGAATTTTAGAGAAGGATTGAGTAAAAGATAAAGCAATTCCAAGATTGGAAACAATCAAATAGGCGATAAAACTTGGGGAGGAAAAAGCAACTCGCCCGTATCTTACGATAGGGATCTCGCGATTATTATTGAAACGTCGGTCTGGTTCACCATCACGGCGAACATATTTCCAAGTTTTCCCAATAACTGTTGCATCACTTGGAAGCGACTCTTGCTCTACATATTCCAAATCTTGCAAGGATACCTGTACTTCATTGTAAGAAATTGCACTATAAACACCATCTTGAAATACAAAAAAGCGATCGGGAAGTAGATACAGTTTAATGCTTCCTGCATCAACACCCCAAACATCAACGTTAGTTTTGAGAAGATTGGGATTTTGCTTCCCAATTTTTGCTCGCTGTCGTATGAGTGCTGAGTTAGAGCCAGCATTTCTCTTCCAATCACCGACGGCGACTTGTGATTTCAATCGCCATGAGCTTTTTGTTGCAGATAGATTGGAAAAAGACGCAATACCGTCATAAAATTTCTTCTCTGAATAGTCATCAGAAAACTCATAAAAAAGTGGCGTTGTCTTGCGTTTAACATCTGCCTTGTAGACTACATAAGTAACAACTGCTAAAATGATAGATAATGGAACGAAAACAAACAGTAGAATTAATGTGGCAATTCCACAGTAGATAGAATAGTACGGACTTTTAACTCTTTTGTTAATTTGATCAATAATTTCTGCTGCTGACCTATCTAAAATTACTTCCTCGTAATCTTCTGAATCTTCATGTGTAGAGCCATAAGCTCTTTCAGGAGCTTGATAAGTCTTCTGTTGATATGTAGTACCTTTTTTACCAACTTTAATTACAGTATCTGGAACCTGCTGCTTTTTTTTAGATGAAGTCATTGTAATATAGTTAGTCCTTATGGGTTGGAATTGATTTATTCAAATGAGTGAAGTAGTGTTGGCTTCCTAGAACAATACCTAACGACAACATTACGATGAATATGAAACCAACAATCATGAACTTGGATTTTGAAAAGTTGTCAGCTTTGCGTGACTTTTCTGTAGACTTAGGTATGAAGTTACTAGGTGATAAAACTTTGTAAAGACGACTTGAAAATAAATGCAATTCATCCTGAGAAGTTAGTTTATAAATTCTATTAGATTCTAAAATTTTTGAATTTTTAACAGCTTCGATCAATTTAGGATCGGGGGAACTTGGACGAAAATTGTCCCACTGATATTCACAGCTCTCATAGAATAATTGAAATTCCGCAACTTTGAAAAATCTAGCTTCGTCTTTGTCGGCAATTACAAGATACTCAGCTTCATTTATACGTCCTTTTTTGAATAATCGATTAATGTAATAAATCGCCTGGGCAATAACCTTTGCTGCAACCTCTATATCGCCAAGTTTGACTGAATACTTGAATTCAAATAGAACCTTATTGACCACTAAATCATGTCTTTCCTGAGTCTTAACTGGTAGAGAAAACTCTCTGATATAAGCAGCCTTAACTTCTTCTTCATTGGTTGCACTCTGTAGAGCCTCAATAAAACTAAACTCCTGAGCTTCTGACCAGAGCTTTCCTTGTTGATTTGTTCGCTTTGCTTGCTCTTCCCACGCCCCCATAAAGAAAATTCCTAGCTGTAAAGCTTTATCAATGGTGACACTATCCTAACTTACCGCACCCATACCCTCAAGTTCAACGTGCCAACTGAGGGTGAAAAAACTTAACTATTAATTTAATTGTGCCGCATACTCAGCAAGCAATCAAGGAATTATCGAAAATTCATTTCCCTTATCCTGTAGTTAGGCCTGATCTTAAAGAGAAGGCTACCGCGCCCTTGGCTGTTCCCCTACAACTCAAAACTCCTTCCCTTTACCATCTTGACTACTCTAGGGCTAGCGTGGACTAGACTGGGTATGTTGATTTTGGTTAAAATATCATGAACTCTTCATCTAAAGGCCGCCTAGTTTGGAACCATTCCACCCACATCCCCGGTTTAATCCCCATCCTAGAGCGCCTCACCTATCTAAACGGCATTCAAACAGTCACTCCAGCCGTCATCGGCCATGTTAGAGGCCATATTCCCCGCTTAACATTAAGAGTATCAGTACCCATTCGCGGCGGATTTAAACTAATCGCCAGACAGGGTAAAACTGTACAAGAGGTATTTATATTAACAACTCTGAGTCAAGGCGACTTAGAAAGTGCGATCGCGCAAGCCTTACTCAAGGGGTGAAAAAGTTAAAAATTTTCAACTAATCCTTCCCACATATCAGTTTTCAATTGATTACGTACTGCTCTTGATTAGCAATCAGCAATTAGCCATTAGCCATTAGCAATTAGCTATTAGCCATTAGCAATTGTTGATTAGCTAACATTGCACGAGCCCGAACTGCCAAAATTTCATCTGTCTTGATTATTTCCTCAAGCCGAGCTAAAACCTCAGCTAACCAATTAGCCTGCACTGTCGCCGCAGCCAAAGCTTGCAATCCTCCCACTGCTGCATAGCGAACCACCCACTCCGGGTCTTGAGACGCTTGTAGCAGGGTTTTGCAAGCTATTAATTGAGCTTCTGCAACCCTTTCTGGTGGCAATTGTTGCCAGCAAATCGTCCCTAAACCCTTAGTGGCGGCGCGACGCACGCTAAGAGCAAAATCATTAATGGCTGCATCTACTAAAACCTCTAAACCGCGTGGATCTCCAACTCCCGCTAAGGCGCGAATTGCCCAAGCTCTAGCACCGTAATTATAGCCGTCAAGCTGTTCTAGTAAGGGCAGTACGGCGGGTTCTCCCACTTGAATTAGACCTTCAACGGCTGCAACTGCGGCACCGGGGTTGTTATAGCCGAGAACTGTAATTAAAGTGGGAATTGCGCTCTCTGAACCAGTTGCAGCTAAAGCTTTAACTGCATTTAATAAGCTATCGGCTGAATCTGCTTTTTCAACTTCACGAATTAGTTCTATTACCATTTATTTATGTTAAGACTTACTTACTCACTACTATTTTCTGTCATTACGACCCAAGGGAACTAATCTAAGGGTAGGAAGCCAGCCCGAAGCAATTGCTACTCTCGATTTTTCGTTGCTGTTACTAAGTCCTGTAAACATTAAGAGAGAGAACTTTAGAGCAAACTATCCATCAGGGTCATTACTTGGACAGATTCATCAGATAAATAGAGGGATGGTGTTTGGTTCAGGTGGTGTTCTAATATTCCTTTAAGAGCAATCAGTTTAAGGCTATTTTCTGCTAAAGTTTCTGCGATCGCCACAGCTCCGGGCAAATAACCGATCGCTCCTAAATCCATTAAAGCCGATCGCCGCAATTGCAAATCACCGCCCTCTAAAGCTTGAACTAGGCGATCGCCATAAACTGCTTGACCTGTTAACTGGTACATTGCTCGCGCAGCAGCGTATTGTACCCGTTCTACAGGATGGTCTAGAAATGGGGCAATTAAGTCTGTTGCCGATCGAGCTTGGAGGGTTCCTAATGCTTCAATCACGGCATCATAAGGCTGTACTAAGTGAGGTTTTCCTGGTACTCGCACCGCAGCGGCCAAACCCCCTTCTAGCAATTTTACCAGTGCCGGAATGACCGTGCGATCGCCTAGCATTTCTAATGCCTGTACCGCCGCTTCCCGCACGTAATAGTCGGAGCATTCTAAACATTTAATCAGCGTCGGTATCGCTTGTTTATCTTCCAGTTTCCCCAATGCCCGCGCTGCATTGCGTTGTAGGGAATAGTCCCCCGCTAGAGTCAGTTCTGACTCTTCTTCCAAAGCGGCAATTAAACCTGCAATTGCCTCTGGTTCCTTAACTCGAAACCGACCAATCCACCAGGCGGCATAATAGCGAAGGCTATAATCTTGGTGGCTCAAATTCGCGATCGCCACATCCACCGTTAAAGACTCGGCCCCACTCATCTCCGGTGGCAAACCTGCTTCTGAATACTCCATAATTCTTTATCTAGCAATCACCAAGAGGGTGAGAAAATTTTTAATTACTAAAACCATTAATTTAGATCGCCTTTTCTTTCAGACTTCTGCTATAAATGGTTAATTGCTAACAACTAATTCCCAAATGCTAATTTACATAACTAGCAATCAGTAATTAGCTATTAGCAATTAGTTATTAGCTATTAGCTATTAGTTCTGCTCGGCTTCGACCGCACCATTTGTCAATGGTTGAATGCTAACAATTGTTCCACCTAAGCGAGCAATCCGTTCCATTTCCTGATTCATCCGGCTGTAAGGCACGACGATTAATGTACTGCCAGAGCGAATCTGATAGTCATTGTGAGCCGTGTTTTCATTTTGGCGCAAGCCAGTCACTTCATAGCGAAAGCAGCGAGTGCTAGACGAGGAAGTGCTTGGTTTTCCAGCTACGTTTTGACTCAACATTGTGCTTTTCACTTCCAACTTTTGAAGATTTATCAACCAAATTGCCAATGCTTAACAGTTAACATTTAACAGTTAACTGTTAACTAAATAGCAGTAACGCTGGCAATTCTGCCACCCAGGCGATGAATTTTCTGCATTTCATTGAGTAGTGCTTCGCCAGGTATGACGAAAGCCCTGCTGCTGCGGCGCACACTGGGATATCCGCCAACACGAATACCTGCCACTTCAAGGCGGTACAAACGACCTTCTTTGCCGTAAGCTGCTGCGCCACCTAAACCAGTGCTAGGAGTAACGTTGGCACTAGAAGGACGATAAGCCCAGCCGTCGTTGCCGCCAGAGGGCCCAATAATCGCACTCACCGTGTTGGAACCAAGTTCTCCAGCTAGGCGAGAGGAGTTACCTTCTAATTGAGCGCGATCGCTATTAGCATAGCCCCGGTATAAGCGGAATATGCGGGTAAACCCAACAGATCTTTGTCCTCGTTGAAAGACAAAGGCTCGGCAGTAAGGCACAATATCTTCACCGAAGTTTTCTTGATACTCTACAGAGTCAATGTAGGAATCAATATCAGCATCGTAACCTTGAGATTGGTACAAATTCAAATGATGGATCACTTCCGACTCATCGTAGGGAGCGCGACCTAGCAAATGTTTGTAGTTAAGTTCAATCAACCGGGTTTGGAAACTGTTGTAGAAAAACTTGGTTTTGTACAGTTCCGATTTCGCCACAGCCCGGACAAATTCCCGTACTGTCAAGCTACCATCAGACAGCAAAGACTCAGCACCGACTAGACGCTCTGATTTCATTACGTAGTCGTTACCCAATAGCTGACGATAAACAGCCTTAATCACAACTTGTGCGTCTTCTTTAGTCCAATTTTGACGCAATTCAAGCTTGGGTGCATCGCTATAAGCTGATGTTCCTAGTCTTGATGCTTGAGCGGTAATAGGCACGTCAAATCCTCCTGTGATTCACAATATCGTTCTTCGATTTGGGATTTTAGATTTTAGATTTTGGATTTATCCCTAATACACAAATAGAGAGATTAAAAATTTCAGAAAAAGCAAACTTTTCCCTTGCTAAAGCTAGGGGCTTGTTCCCAAAAAATCATCCAAAATTAAAAATCTAAAATCTTACAGCCAGTTGTTGGTCGTTAACTTTTAACTGTTGGCGGCAAAACAGTTAATGGGCAACTGATAAAGAACTGTGTCCCTGATTTAGCTAGGGAAATGCTTATGATACTGCCGCATACAGTCAATTTTTTATCGGTTTGCTCTTAATTAACTTCCAACCAGAAAACTTGTTTATTGCTCTTTGCAGCATCTACTGAAAACCGAAGATGCCCGGGAATGTAAACAACCGCTAACCTATTTGCTAACAGCAGCTTACCTTTCCGGGCATCACGAGCGCGATCTAGCTCAGGGCGTTGATTGCGTAGTCGATGTAGGAGTTAGCTTCAGAGGCAGCGTCGCCACTTAAACCGTGATTAGCTTTGATGTACTTGAGGGCTTCAACGTACCAGCTAGGAGACAACTCGAATGTGCGGTTGATTTCGTCGAGTCCTGCAATCAGGTACTCGTCGATGGGGCCGGTACCACCAGCAACCAAGCAGTAAGTGATCTGGCGCAGGTAGTAACCGATGTCGCGGGCGCACTTGGCTTTACCACGAGCATCAGAGGCGTAGTTATTCCCTTGCATTTGAGTGGTGTAGGGGAATTTGTTGTACACTGCTTGAGCTGCACCATCGGTCAAGCGCTGAGCGTTAGCGCTCAAGGATTTGGCGGCTTCTAAGCCAGAGGTGGCTTGGCGGAAGCGACCGAAAGCTACTTGGAGTTCGGTGCTGCTCAGGAAGCGGCCTTGAGAATCGGCGGCTGTCACTGCTTCAGTCAAAGGGGTTTTCATTGTTGAGGTATCTCCCTAGTGTTTTGCTTTGGTGTTCGTAACAAGTTTGTTTTGTGCAGATGCGATCGCTCGCGTCTTACAGAATATGACCGACAGGGCTTTTTAGCCTACAGCAGAGGCAGCACGGTCGAAGTAGCCACCGATTTCAGAAACCAAGGAGCTGCAATCACCACGAGTGATGCCATTGGTATCGTTAACGATCGCGATCGCTGCTTCCTTCATTTTTTGGACACCGGCTGCAACAGAACCACCGGGAACTCCCAGAGCTTGGTAAGTTTCGCGGAGACCATTCAAGCAGCGATCGTCTAAAATGCTGGCATCGCCTGCGAAAGTTGCGTAGGTGACATAACGCAAGATGATTTCCATGTCGCGTAAGCAAGCTGCCATACGACGGTGGGTGTAAGCATTACCGCCAGGAGCGATCAATTGGGGCTGTTCGGCGAACAAAGAACGAGCTGCGTTAGCAACGATGCTGGAAGCGTTGCCGGTAATCCGGTTAACTGCATCAATGCGCTTGTTGCCATCTGCAACCATGCTGCTCAGGGCATCCAATTGACTGTTGGCGAGGAATTCGCCGCGAGCGTCAGCTTGGGAAACCACTTTGGTGAATGCGTCAAAACTCATGAACGAACTCTCCTACTTTTGGACTTAATTACGATACAAAACTGTTCAGTTAAAATCGATTCAGGCTGCTAGAGAGCCTGGAAAGGTTGAATACAGACCCCAGCTACTAGGCTGGCAGGCTTGGTTTCTGTCTTTGCCTCTGCTCTGGCTTTTTCCTGCCTGGCAACGGGCTCTTAAGAAACCTTAGAGAATTTTACACCGTTTATGAGAGGTAACAAACCTTGTCAATCAGTGTTTTTATTAACTGTTCGCCTGTTGTCTTAACCCTTCAGATAATCTTTATACAATGATGTCGAGCGTTTGTTTATTACAAATTATTACGGAATTTAATCTTTTTTCATAGATTAAAAGTGGTAGGACTTAGCTCTAAAATTTACTCCTTTTGATAGATGCGCTTGCAGAGCTTCAACAGTCTAGGAGCTTCAGCTCTACCTTAAGTGGGCAGAGTAGGGATTGGGCAGGAAAGACCTAAAGCGCGATCGCCCTTGGGCGATGCCCCTTACTCCCCGTTTTGTTAAGTAATGTAAACTAAATTAAAATTTAGTATGTAAGAAGCGGTGAAAGGGACTACTACGAAATATTTGAATATTGTCGTAGTGACTTGAGCGGCTCCCGATGTTTTAGTTAGGAAGTTGAGCGGCTACTAGGACTTAAAAATACCATCCGAACCATGACTATAGTCTAGCACCAGATACGCGACCCAAACATTCTGTGACTATTTCCTCCCTTGCATTGCTAAATATTAGTGAAAGCTACTTTCTAAGCTTTCCCTAACCATCCGCTCTCTTGCTCTAGTAATAAGTACCGATGAATGCTACTTTCTAACCAACGAGCGGGAGGTTGTACCCAATCCTAGTTAACTGTTATAGTGGGTATCATTCCGCGATTTATCGTAGTAATTTTCACAAATAATAGCCCGCTCGCCCTAATCATACCAAATAGTTCTGCCCCTAGAATTCTCTCGCAGTTTTAACGACAATCTCTCAAGCAACCAACATTTAGATAGCATTTATATTCATCAAAAGTAGCATTTACAAGGTAAAAAAGCCGATCTCGTACCCATGTGTACGTGAGTGTAAAGGATAACATTCTTGGTAGTGCTGTTTGACAAGTCTCGCTTTTTGTTTTACTGTCACCGCTCGATTTCATACATATAATTACACCTTAACTAATGTTATAAATACAGCGAATCAAGTCGCTATTACCACATATTTCATGAGAAAAAGAGTGAATCAAGTTGCGCCTCGAATATATTTTAATTCTAATGATCCTAGTAGCGATTGGAGTCGTTTTTGCGTACACTAATCACGACCCGAAATTCCAATTTCTTTACTTTAGTTTACAAAAGTGCCACGATTAGGGAAGATTACAAGTCAAAGGTCAAGACTCCCGCCAGTAGTCAAGCTGCGGTGTAAGAGTTAAAATCCTTGGACTCAAAGGATTGACCACAACTACTTGGGTAAAACCCCAAAAAATTGCTAATTTTTATGTAGTGGTGGGTCAAAGTTATTCAGCCGGAGGAAAGTAAGCGGACACACAGAGAGAAATACGCAATTTTTCTTCTCCCTCCTGCTTCCTTTTTTCTCCCACAACAAACCCCACAAGCCCAATGCCTTAAGCCCAATGCCCCATCCTCAAACTATGCCTTCAAATTCTCCGTTAGCTTGGCACAGCCTAGAAATTGACAAAACCCTGCAACAGCTAAGCAGCGACCCCGACACTGGTCTGAGCGCTCAAGAGGTGTCACAACGCTTGCAGCAATACGGCCCGAACGAACTCGAAGAGATAGCAGGGCGTAGCCCTTTGTCGATTTTTATCGACCAGTTCACCAACATTATGCTGTTGATGCTGATGGGCGTGGCTGTAGTTTCGGCTATTTTGGACATCAGAAGTAACAGTTTCCCCAAAGACGCGATCGCGATTTTTGCCATAGTCGTCCTTAACGGTATCTTGGGCTATCTCCAAGAAAGCGGTGCCGAAAAAGCCCTCGCTGCCCTCAAAAACCTAGCTTCTCCCCTAGTGCGAGTAGTGCGCGATCGCAAAATTTCGGAAATTACCGCCAAAGAACTCGTACCGGGAGACATCATGCTGCTGGAAGCCGGGGTAAAAGTAGCAGCCGATGGCCGTCTGATCGAAGCATCCAACTTGCAAGTTAGAGAATCGGCCCTCACAGGGGAAGCTGTACCAGTCACCAAACAAGCTGGGGTAGAACTCAAAGAAGATACATCTTTAGGCGATCGCATCAACTTAATTTTTCAAGGCACAGAAGTAGTCCAAGGCAGGGCAAAGGCGATCGTCACCGGCACCGCAATGGATACGGAACTGGGTAAAATTGCCGCCCTTCTCCAGTCCGTAGAAAGCGAACCAACACCGCTACAACAGCGGATGACTCAGCTAGGAAACGTTCTAGTCTCAGGAGCCCTGGGCTTAGTTGCCATCGTCGTCATTGGCGGAATGCTCAAATTTGATGGCGGCGGGCTGGGGTTCGATACCAGTAGATTTGAAGAACTGCTAGAAGTCTCCCTAAGTATGGCAGTGGCCGTCGTTCCCGAAGGTCTATCAGCCGTAGTCACAGTCACTCTGGCACTAGGAACTAGGCGGATGGTCAAGCGTAACGCCCTAATCCGCAAACTGCCAGCAGTAGAAACTTTAGGTTCCGTCACCACGATTTGTTCCGACAAAACCGGTACCCTGACTCAAAATAAGATGGTAGTTCAGGGAGTCAATACCGCCAGCTACAGGGCGGCCCTGACTGGGGAAGGCTATGCCCCCATCGGCGAGTTCATGGATAGCGCCTCTAACAAAATTGAGAATTTAGAAGAATATCCCGAACTCGAATCTATACTCGTCGCCTGTGCAGTCTGTAATGATGCAGTATTGCAGCAAGAAAAGGGCGAATGGATAATTTTAGGCGACCCCACAGAAGGAGCTCTACTTTCCTTGGCGGGAAAAGCCGGGATTTACAGGGAACAGCAAGCTAGAGTTTTACCTCGCGTGGCAGAGTTCCCCTTCTCCTCGGAACGCAAGCGGATGAGCGTGATTTGCGAAATGCCAGGACATGGAGGGAAATGGGCTGTACCTCTGGAAAATGAGGAAGAGGCAAATTATTTAATGTTTACCAAGGGCTCTCCAGAATTGATTTTGGAGCGCTGTAAATCTATTGTCACGGGCGATCGCGCCGATTTTCTCACTGATGAAGTTCGCACCAGCATCCTAGAGCAAAATAATGACATGGCAAGTCGCGGCCTGCGCGTACTTGGTTTGGCTTATAAATCTTGGGAAAGCTTGCCGTCAGAAGCTTCTGAAGAAACTAGCGAGACAGAGATGGTTTGGCTAGGGCTGGTGTGTATGCTAGACGCACCTCGACCAGAAGTAAGGGACGCAGTGGCAAAGTGTCGCGACGGTGGTATCCGCGCCGTGATGATTACAGGCGATCACCAGTTAACGGCAAAGGCGATCGCGATCGATTTAGGAATTGCCCAAGCAGGCGATCGCGTCCTCACCGGTCAAGAATTAGAAAGGCTCAGTCAAGAAGAACTCAAGGAGTTAGTTAGTAGCGTCAGCGTCTACGCCCGTGTCTCCCCAGAACACAAACTGCGAATAGTTAAAGCCTTGCAAAGTCTAGGCAAATTTGTCGCCATGACAGGGGACGGCGTAAATGACGCTCCCGCCCTCAAGCAAGCAGATATCGGTATTGCAATGGGTATTACCGGCACCGATGTCAGCAAGGAAGCTAGCGATATGGTGCTGATCGATGACAACTTTGCCACCATTGTCGCCGCCGCTGAGGAAGGGCGAGTTGTTTACACCAATATTCGCCGCTTTATTAAGTACATTTTGGGTAGCAACATTGGCGAAGTTTTGACAATTGCAGCCGCTCCTTTAATAGGTTTGGGAGGAGTTCCCCTCTCGCCTTTACAAATTTTGTGGATGAATTTAGTTACAGATGGCGTTCCTGCTTTAGCTTTGGCAGTGGAACCAGCGGAGCCAAATGTAATGAAGCGACCTCCTTTTAGCCCCCGCGAAAGTATTTTTGCCAGAGGGTTAGGTCTATATATGGTTCGCATCGGGATTGTTTTTGCAATTATCACGATCGCGATGATGGCTTGGGCTTATAGCTTTACTCACGCTCCTGAGTATACGGGCGATCGAGACACTTGGAAGACGATGGTGTTTACAACTCTCTGTTTAGCTCAGATGGGACACGCGATCGCGATTCGCTCTAATACTCAACTAACCATTGAGTTAAACCCGATGACTAATCTCTTTGTTTGGGGAGCTGTAATTGTCACTACTATTTTGCAGCTAATGTTGATTTATGTTCCTTTCCTGAGAGACTTCTTCGGCACGCAGATTTTGAGTCCGATGGAACTTGCTATTTGCTTTGGTTTCAGTGCGTTGATGTTTGTTTGGATTGAAATGGAAAAGCTGTTTGTGCGCTTTTACCGTAAATCTCAGCATTAGGATTTGCTGGGTAGAAATACAATAAAGAATTAGTAGTTTGGGTGGAGCATAGCGAAACCCAACTCTAATTAATTAAAAATTAAAAATTAGAATTTAAAAATTAACACCTAATAAATCAATAGCTATCAACCAACAACTATCAACTAACAACTAACAACTAACTATTCTGATGTATTTGAGAAGTATCCACCTCCGACAGTTTCGCAACTACCGAGATCAGAAGGTAATATTTGATGCTCCTAAAACAATTTTGGTTGGCAATAATGCTCAAGGAAAATCTAATTTATTAGAAGCAGTAGAGTTGCTTTCAACTCTCAAAAGCCATAGAGCAACACGCGATCGCGATTTAATCCTTGACGCTAAACCCATAGGGCAAATTGATGCTAGCTTAGAACGGCAAACTGGGATAATTGATTTAACTTTAACCCTTCGCAATCAGGGAAGGCGCACTGTTGGACTCAACGGCGAACCTCTGCGTCGGCATTTAGACTTTTTGAGCGTACTCAATACAGTACAGTTTTCGAGTTTAGACTTAGATTTAGTGCGAGGTAGCCCAGAACATCGGCGGGACTGGATCGATCGCTTAGTCACGCAATTAGAACCTGTCTATGCTCACATTTTACAGCAATATAACCAAATTCTGCGGCAGCGAAATGCTTTTTTGAGGCGAGAGAAAGAGCAAGCGAACAAAGGAGAATTACCAACCACCAATTACCAATCACCAATTACTAATTACCAATCACCAATTACCAATTCCGAATTAGCTTTATGGGATGCACAATTAGCAACTGCGGGAGCTCGTGTTATCCGCAGACGCGATCGCGTTTTAGAGCGGTTAATCCCTTTAGCTCAAAGTTGGCATCGCTCAATTAGTGGTAGTATGGAGGTTTTAGATGTTAAGTACATACCTAATGTAGAAGTAATCCAAGAATTAATTGCTCGCGATCGTCTTGAAGGAGTACGTCAAGCTTTTTTAGATAAAATTAGGGAAAGAGCGATCGCCGAATATTACCAAGGTACTACCTTAGTCGGCCCTCACCGAGATGATATTTCTTTTACTATTAATAATACTCCTGCTCGTCAATACGGTTCCCAAGGTCAGCAGCGCACTCTAGTATTAGCATTAAAATTAGCCGAATTACAACTCATTGAAGAAGTTGTTGGCGAACCTCCCCTATTATTGCTTGACGATGTACTTGCAGAACTAGATCTCAATCGCCAAAATCAACTTTTAGAGACTATTCAAGAGCGATTTCAAACTCTAATTACTACTACCCATTTAGGTGCTTTTGATGCCCAGTGGTTGCAGCAAACCCAAATTTTATCAGTCCAAGCTGGACAAATCACTCAAATTTAAAGTTTATATTTAAGATTGTAGATTGACAGATTAAATATTTAATGGTATGTCCAGATAATTTGATAGTAATTTAGTTCTGCGATCCCCAAATCAAGATAGGATGAAAGTTAAATTTAATTACGGATTTTCCGTTCCATTTCTAATGAGTCTTGTCAGGAACTCAGGGCTCAAGCCACTGAGCTTGTAAGAAGTTGCAAGCTATTCTGACCAGCCTAAGCCTTAAGTGGCTACGTTTTTTGAGTCACGACACCGGCGAATGCGAAGCTAGTTTTCCGCTCTGTCATCTGCAATTAAACAGTTTTAAAGTCACTGAAACAGTGTTGCAGGTTTAACAAGCTCTTAAAACATTGGCGAAGCTAACATCACCCCGCAAGGGAGGCTCGAAAGAGCAAAACATTATGCGTACAGGATTGCGAGGTTTGAGATGGTAATTGTCCCATCGAAAGTACATTACAAAAGTACACCAAGCTAAACAATCCCAAGGCGGTAATGGACAAAAAAGATTCACGGTGGTTAAAACCACCGTGTCGTTTCCCACATACCGAGTTTTTTATGAAGCACTATGTTTCCCGCCTGCTAGCCTTGGTTTTGGTGGTTGTCATCGGCTTAATCGGCTGTTCCAATGTCCCGTCCACTCTGACTGGAGATTATCGCCAAGACACATTAGGATTAGTCAACAGTTTGAGAACAGCGATCGCCTTACCAGACAATTCCCCAGATAAGGCCCCCGCTCAAGCAGATGCGCGTCAAAAAATCAATGATTTTGCCGCTACTTACCGCCGGGATGGAACGCTGACCAAGCTTACATCCTTTACAACAATGCGAACAGCATTGAATTCTTTAGCTGGACATTACAGTTCCTATCCCAACCGTCCTCTGCCGGACAAATTGAAGAAGCGCCTAGAATCCGAATTTCAGCAGGTAGAAGCTGCATTGAAGCGAGGAGCTTGAGCGATCGAGGAAATTTGAAGGATGAAGTTTGGGGCAGAAATTAAGTATTTTCAGGCTTCATCCTTCACATTTAAGGACTTTCACAGGAAAGTCCTAGTCATTTTTACGCCCGTTCTCCAAGGGCGTTTTTTAAGTGTGCGATAATGCTGAAAAGTTTGGCAGGGTGCTGAATAACTATTGAATCCTGTCCTTTTACTCCCTTGCGAGCCATCTTCTGATTGCCTTATGAAATTTGCCTTAACTCGGAACACCACGCCTCAACGCCAGCGGCAGATATTGAGCGCGGTTGCTGCGATTTTAACCAGTAGCCTTTTCCACCCCTTCATCCTCAACAAACCCGCTCAAGCGGAAACTTTAAGCTACTGTAAGTTATCACCAAATGATGTTCAGCAAAAAGAAAATTTACGCCAAGAAGCATTAACAGGAAAGCCAGAAGCTCAGCAAGCCTATTTTTCGATTTTGGCTGAACACGCACGACAAATGACAGAGTGCCGCACTAGAACTTGGCCGCAAACTCAGGCAATTTGGTTGCGTTTATATCCCTGCGATGCGAGGCCCGGGGAAATAGACAGAGTTTTAGATAAAATTGTTAATCAAGGCTATAACCAAGTCTATTTAGAAGCATTTTATGATGGTCAAGTGTTATTACCAGCAGCCGACAATCCCACCGCTTGGCCTTCTGTACTCCGAACTCCTGGCTATGAAAAATTCGATATCTTGGCAAAAGCGATCGCTAAGGGTAAACAGCGGGGTTTAAAGGTTTATGGTTGGCTATTTACGATGAATTTTGGCTATACTTATGCTCAACGTCCTGATAAACAGGAAGCGCTTGCTCGTAACGGCAAAAATCAGACAACTTTAACAGTTAGTCAAGACAATAATAGCTCTGACCAAATAGTAGAAAGTCAGGAAAATTACGCCTTTATTGACCCCTACAGTAGGCAAGCTCGACAAGATTATTCTGTGATGATTAATCAATTGCTGAAGCGCCGACCAAATGGAATGTTATTTGATTATGTTCGCTATATGCGTGGGGTCGGTGGAGCTTCTGTTGCGACTAAGGTTCAAGATTTATGGATTTACGGTCAAGCTTCTCAAGAAGTGCTGTTACAACGCGCTCAAAATCAACAAGGGCGGGATATAATTCAACGCTATTTGGCGCGGGGATTTGTTAATCTTAATGACGTGCAAGCTACTAACAAACTTTATCCGAAAGAGAAAGAACCCCTGTGGCCAGGGCGGATTCCTTTACCTGAGCCAAAGCCGACAATAACTCCGACTTCAGGTAAGTCTAATTCTCCAACTATACCACCCAAAAAACCTGCTCCTGGCAAGCCAGAAGTGCCGCCCCCAAAACTTGTTGACCCTGCAATTTTACAAAATGATTTGTGGACGCTAACTGTTGGTCATGCCGTGCAAGGGATTTTAGAGTTTTTAGGCTTAGCAATTCAACCCGCTCAGAGGATGGGATTACCTGTGGGAGCGGTGTTTTTTCCTGATGGGAATAGAAGGATAAATTCAGGGGGGTTTGATTCGCGATTGCAACCTTGGGATAGTTTCCCGGCTTCAATGGAATTTCACGCGATGTCTTACGGTGCTTGTGGAGATATGAGTTGCATTATTCCGCAGGTGCAGCGGGTAGTGAGTATGGCACCACCAGGAGCTTTAATTATACCTGCGATCGCAGGCGGTTGGGGTCAGCCTGTGAAGAATCGTCCTTCGTTAGAAATTCAAATGCAGGCGATTCGCAATGCTGCGCCGCAAATTAATGCTATCAGTCATTTTTCTTATGGCTGGCAAGAACCACAGGACGATCGAGCTCGGCGTTCTTGTCGGATGTAAGCAACCGCCAAGGCGGTTAGGGGCTAGGGGCTAGGGGCTAGGGGCTAGGGGCTAGGGAAAGAGGGGAAAGAAGGGAAGAGAATTAGAGGAAGTTCTTAATTGCTGCAACAATTGCACCCATCCTATTTCCCCTCTTTCTTTAGCTATAACTAGCTGAGTTTGGTAGAGCAATCTCCTCATCCTTGCCAGAGCCAGAACAACTACTCAAAAGGATTAATAAAGAGTAATTTAACAGTTCAGACTTTAGGAAGATGGAGAATAACTAATAATTTTTTAAGCTTTATATATGTTGATACAAGAGGGAAAAAACATGACACTTTTAAAGCTGGCAGACTTTTATCCTAACTATAAGGAAGAGATTTTTGCAGGGGATGACATTAAAGGTTTTGATGTTTATGGCGGCGACTCTAACGAGAAAATTGGTAGCGTTTACGACGCTCTAGTTGATGAAACTGGTCGCTTTCGTTATTTAGTAATTGATACCGGAATTTGGATTTTTGGCAAGAAAGTATTGCTTCCCATCGGTTCGGCTCGCATCGATTATGGAGCGCGGCGCGTATTTGCTATTGGGATTCGCAATAAAGACCAAGTAGAACAATTACCTCCTTACAATGAGCTAGAATCGCTAGATTACGAACAAGAAGAGCAGATCAGAGGAGTTTATCGCAATCAAGCTGATTACGCTGCTCCCATTTCTAGTGACTACGATCGCAGTACCTACAACTACGATCTAGACCGCCCTCTCTACGATACAAATGAGCAAAATCATCAAACTCTGAAATTGTATGAAGAACGTTTGATTGCGAATAAAAACCGCCAAAAAACAGGTGAAGTTGCAGTTGGCAAGCGAGTAGAAACTGAAACAGCACGCGCTTCGGTGCCTATTGAAAAAGAGCGGGTTGTGATTGAGCGCAGGACACCAGCAGACGCGGGTCGAGAAGTACCTGTCGGCGCTGTTGACTTCCAAGAAGGAGAAGTTGCGCGGATGGAAGTTTACGAAGAAACCGCTGATATTCACAAAGAAGCTTTTGTGCGCGAGCAAGTCAATGTCAGAAAAGAAGTTATCCGGGACACTGTTGAGGGTGAAGAAACATTGCGCCGCCAAGAGCTAGACGTTACAACCAATGGCGAGCCAGTTGTTGACAACAAAATGCGTTAAAAATTTAACCACCAATGGTTAAAGAGATAGCTCAATTGATGTTGAGATATCTAAGCAGTAAAGTCTTTAAAGGCAATGCAGGCAGGGCATTTTCTCAGCTCTGCCTGTAATTTTAACAAAGATTTATGTAGGTAAAAAGCCATGAGCGAAGCGTCTAATAAAGAACTTGAATCTATAAAAAAACAACTCCACAATAACCTTGTAGTAGAGCCGATTATGGCAGAGAATCCTCTGGAAGTTAGCTCAAATATAGTAGACAATCAGGAAGCCATCGATCCTTCCGAAATTGCAGAATTAATGGCGATACCGGAAACAGTGGAGCAAAAGGAAATCACGCTCCTAGAAGAACGTTTAGTTGTTAATCGCGGTAAGCGGAAAGTAGGGGAAGTCATTGTCCGCAAAGAAGTGGAAACACGGATGGTAGAGGTTCCTGTCCGCCGTGAGAAACTGATTATTGAACGAGTGGGGGAAGTACCTGAGCGGCTTGCAGAAATTGATTTAGGTGAAGGCCAGGTTACTGGCATAGAATTGGCAGAAATGGCGGATGCTAACGCTCAGCCTACTGTCAGTGCTGAATTTACTTCGGTACAAAAAGCTAGTAACGTTTTAAGTGCGATCGCCAGCCAGCCACATCACGGATGTGCTAAAGTCCGATTGGAAATTGTTCTGGAAAATAACCAAGTTCAGGAAACTTACCAAAATTGGTTTGACAGCTACGAAAGTTGAAAACAAAATCACTAAAAATTTATTTTAGGGTTGACGAATCCCTGGCATTTGTTGTAAGATTGGTTAGATAAAATTTATACGGTATGTACCAGAAGTAAGAACGAGAAAAGCTGAAGCATTGAAACTCGAACAATGCCGATCGGAATTAGTTAACCAAGCTTACGGATTAACGCCCGAAGAAATAGATTTAATGTGGAAAACAGCACAGCCGCGAATGCCGATTAACAGATAAAAATGTAACTTGTCATTGCGAGCGAAGCGAAGCAATCTTAAGCCTTTGCGATTGCTTCGGGCTTAGTTTGCTTCGTACCTCGCAACACCCTCAGATTAGTTTGCTTCACTACGTTCGCAACTCCTCGCAACTGCGCTGCGCTTGGCTCGCAATGACAGAATAATAAAATTGCTTCACTCGCAATGAGAGAATAAAAATTCTAGCAATCGCCAAGAGAGTGAGAACACTCGCTTATGGTCAAAACCATTGATTCTATTCCTCTCTTCCCCTAGTCCCTAGCCCCTAGCCCCTAGTCCCTACCTATAATTAATTAGTCAGCAAACTTGGGGAAGTTAGCACAAACACATCCCTTGTCCCGACAGCCGCAGATTCGGGTTTAATCGGAGTAGTAAAGTGGAAAAATTCATGGTCATTTACTAACAGCATTTCTCCCGGATTCAGGACTTTCTTAAATACGGGTTTTTCCTTTCTCTCCATGTAAAGATGTGTTTCTCCACCAAGAATATTAGTTCTGTCAACCGAGAAAATGCCAACAAAATCAGTCCCGTCTTGATGGATACCTTCAGGTGCAGGATTGCCAAAATTATTAAGAGAACAAGTAGTTCTAATTTGATGAATTCCGATTTCCGCTTCTGGATGAAGTTTACAGGAATCAGTAAAAGCTAAGACCAGATGTTTAAAGATATCCTGCGCGACCATTTCATCATCTAATTCAGCAAAATCTCTTTTAATATCCCCCACTATGGGATTGTATTCTTTACTTTGGAAAAGGTAGCCGTGAGGTAACTTTATTAATTCATTGCCGTTAACCATGAAGCGCGATAATCTTCGAGAGCGATACTTACCTTTGATGTAAGGATCGATAGGTAAATCATCAAAGAATTGCTTAAAACCTTCTAGCTTAATCGAGTTTACCTTTTTAAAGGTAAACATGAAAGCATAATCCAAATCTGTCGATCCCAGTAAGGTTTTCATAGGATTTTATAATTTTAGCGTTGATCCCTATCTTAAGTTTTCCTTAAGGAGGTGTATATCTCCAGTATAGAGTAGCTTTTTTGTGAATGCAGCTAAGCTCAATACAAAGTTTGCAAAGTTATGGTGAAGATTGCCTAGAAATTCCGCACAGCTTTAACCAATGATTGACAGGCCCGCAGGAAGATTGCCACGTCTACGCCGAGGCCGATGTACTGAACTCCTACATCAATCCACTGCTTGGCAATTTCAGGATTATCGGCAAAAGTGCCAGCAGCAATGCCTGCGTTGCGAATGGTTTTTACTGCTGCTTCCATTAAGTCAATCACGCGGGAGTCGCGGACTTGGCCGGGAATGCCGAGAGATTGGGAAATGTCATAAGGGCCGAGAAAAATTACGTCAAGATTGGGAACCTTAACGATTTCTTTGAGGTTATCGATGCCGCGTTTGCCTTCAATGTGAATCACCACTAGAGATTCTTCATTAAGTTCATCGGTGATACCTGTACCTGCGGCGGTATAAAGTCCGGCCCGCGTGGCGAAGGAAAGACCTCGCCTACCGAGGGGGCTATATTTGGCGTTTTGGACAGCGGTTTCTGCGTCGAGTTTGGTTTCGATTTGCGGAACTTGGACACCTGCGCTACCAATGTCGAGGGCACGTTGAATTTGGGGGCCGTCGTTTTTGCGAACGCGGACAATGGGGGCAATTCCTGCACAGTCTGCTGCGCGGCAGAGGTCTTCAGCAACGAGTGGGTTGATGGGGCCGTGTTCCATGTCAATTATGGCGAAGTCAAATCCTGCATGGCCGCAGATTTCGATGAAGGCGGGATAGGCGCAATTCATAAATGGGCCAAGGACTATTTCGCCTTGTTTGAGTTTGCGTTTGAGGTGGTTTGGACGCATAGAGTTAGGGGCTAGGGGCTAGGGAAGAAGGGACTCTTAATCTAGGGTGACAGGAATTCACAACGTTCTAACTGCTAAGAAGGTGGCTATAGTTTTAAGAATTTTTGAGTATCAACAAGAAAGGAAGAAGACTGTGGCGATGCCATCTAAATTAAAATGCCTTACAGGATAAATATACTCCTGGGTTATTAATTTTATGAAATAATGTCTACAGTGAAATCAACTGGACACTCCTACCTCTAAAGGGACGTTGCTCGTGGTACGGTAAAAATTTGTCACAATGTCATTGCAAAGGTAGTGAAGCGATCGCAAAGACTTGAAGTAGTAAAATTATTTTTCAATCCTGGGATTAAATTTAAGAGGTGCAGTTTGAATTTAGTAGGATTAGTTGTAATTGGACGCAATGAAGGCGATCGCCTCCGTCGCTGTTTGCTATCGGCTCAAGGTAATGTGGCGATCGCAGTCTATGTTGATTCGGGCTCGACAGATGGGAGTGTCGATTTAGCGCGATCGCTATCTGCGGATGTAGTTGAACTCGACTTGTCTGCACCCTTTACCGCTGCGCGTGCTAGGAATGCAGGGTTTGCACATCTGCTACAAGTGTCTCCCCAAGTCGAATTTGTCCAATTTGTTGACGGCGACTGCGAGTTAGTACCAGGATGGATCGATCGCGCCTATCAAGAACTCCTAGCTCAACCAGATGTCGCGATCGCTTGTGGCCGCAGACGCGAACGTTTCCCGGAAGCATCGATTTATAATCAATTGTGCGACATCGAATGGGATACACCCGTTGGCGAAGCTAAAGCCTGCGGTGGTGATGCTTTGATGCGGGTTCAAGCCTTCCAAGCAGTAGGGGGGTTCAATCCTGGTTTAATTGCAGGGGAAGAACCGGAACTCTGTTTGCGATCGCGCCAAAAAGGTTGGAAAATCCTCCGCTTAGACGCAGAAATGACCCTCCACGACGCGCAAATTACCACTTTTCGGCAGTGGTGGAAACGTTCTCAGAGAGCTGGCTACGCCTACGCTGAGGGAGCCTGGTTACACGGAAAGGAGCCCGAACGTCACTGGGTGAAAGAAAGCCGCAGCATTTGGTTTTGGGGGTTGATTTTGCCAGTAATAGCATTGGCTGGGGTCTGGCTAACTCATGGCTGGAGTTTGTTGCTATTGAGCGCTTACCCGTTATTGACCTATCGGATTTATACTTATATGCAGCAGCGTAGTTTAGGAAAAAAGGCAGCGGTCTTGTATGCAATATTTTGCAGTTTAGGGAAATTTCCGCAACTACAGGGTCAGATCCAGTTTCACTTAGGTAGATTATTGCGACGACCCAGCAAGTTAATCGAATACAAAGCAGCAACTTCAGCAGAAGCAGCTATTCAGGAATAGCTAGAATAGTTAGGACTTACGCAGTCAATCGCCCAAAGGCTATTAAAAGGGGGGTTGCAAGTTAGACTAAATCCTTGTAGTGTGGGCGTTACGACTTGAAGATATTTTTTCAAGTCGGATCTGGCGATCGCCGCGCCCACCCTACGGCTAATGGTATAGACTTTCAATGTTAGCGATCGCAAAATTTTGATGTATTTCCCCTGCACTCCACCCCAAAAGACATATACAACCGCCAAGGCCTTTAGGAACTTCTGAATTCATGAAACCCTTGATTCTATCCCCATCTTCCCCTTCGCTCCCTTCTTCCCTTCTTCCCCCTAGCCCTGAGCATCCTAGCCCCTAGTCCCTTCTTCCCCTAGCCCTGAGCATCCTAGCCCCTAGTCCCTTCTTCCCCTAGCCCCTAGCCCCTAGCCCCTAGTCCCTAGTTATAAATCCCAGTGTGAGGAGTTTAATCATGCGAGTTTTACTGGTTTATCCCGAATTTCCCAAAACCTTTTGGTCTTACGAAAAAATCCTAGAACTCGTCAACCGTAAGGTATTGCTACCCCCTCTGGGTTTAGTCACAGTCGCGGCCATCCTTCCCCAAGAATGGGAATTCAAGTTAGTCGATCGCAACATTAGAGCAATAACAGAAGAGGAATGGCAATGGGCCGAACTCGTCATTTGTTCCGCGATGATCGTCCAAAAAGAGGACTTGCTGGCGCAAATTCGCGAAGCTAAGCGGCGTGGTAAATTAGTCGCCTGTGGGGGGCCATACCCGACTTCCCTACCAGAGGAACCCCAAGCAGCAGGGGTAGATTACCTGATTTTAGACGAAGGTGAAATCACTTTACCGATGTTCGTAGAGGCGATCGCGCGTGGCGAAACCAGCGGTATATACCGATCCGGCGGCGAAAAACCCGACGTTACCACCACCCCCGTCCCGCGTTTCGACTTACTGGAACTAAACGCCTACGATTCAATGTCCATCCAGTTTTCGCGGGGTTGCCCCTTCCAGTGCGAATTCTGCGATATTATCGTACTCTACGGTCGCAAACCGCGCACGAAAGAGCCAGAACAATTAATAGCAGAATTAGAATTTCTCTATCAATTGGGTTGGCGGCGTGGCGTTTTCATGGTAGATGACAATTTTATCGGCAATAAACGTAATGTCAAACTGCTGTTAAAAGAGTTAAAAGTTTGGCAACAAGAACGTCAATATCCCTTTGTTTTCAACACCGAAGCATCCATTGACTTAGCTCAAGACCAAGAACTAATGGACTTGATGGTAGAGTGTAACTTTAATGCTGTATTTGTGGGAGTTGAAACCCCGGACGAAGAAAGCTTGCAAATGACTAAGAAATTCCAAAATACTCGGAATTCTTTAGTGGAATCAATGGAGGCAATTACTAAATCTGGCTTGCGCGTAATGGCTGGATTTATTATTGGTTTCGACGGCGAAAAACCGGGGGCCGGTTCGCGAATTGTGCGCTTTGCAGAAGCAGCGGCAATTCCCAGCACAACTTTTGGAATGTTACAGGCTTTGCCTCATACGGCTTTGTGGCACAGGCTAGAAAAAGAAGGACGGTTGCGCGGTAAAGCTGGTAACTTGAATCAGACAACTTTAATGAATTTTATTCCCACGCGACCTTTAGAAGATATTGCGCGGGAATATGTCGAGGCATTTTGTGATGTTTACGATCCTAAGAAGTATTTGGATCGCACTTATCGCCACTTCTTAATGCTAGGTGCGCCGAAGGTGAAAAAGCCGTTTAAAATGCCTGATTTAATTGACTTACGAGCTCTTGGTATCGTCATTTGGCGACAAGGAATTAAGCGTAATACTCGCTGGATGTTCTGGCATCATTTATTCAGCATTATTAAACGCAATCCGGCTGTGTGGGAGCATTATTTAACAGTTTGCGCTCATAACGAACACTTCTTAGAATACCGCCAAATTGTGCGGGATGAAATTGAGGCTCAATTGGTTGAGTATCTGGCTAATGAAAAGCAACAGGTACAGCAGCAAACAGTTGCACCTGTTGAGGAAAAAGAACGCGCGATCGCGTAATATCGCGTAAGAAAGAAAGTGGCGGTTAGAAACCGCATCTACACAGACAAAACCCGCCTACGCGGGTTGCATTTCTATAGTCCGCGCAGGCGGACTTCGTTTATGTAGCCGCGAATTCTATTCGCCAAGAAAGAAAGGTGGCGGTTAGAAACCGCGTCTACACAGACAAAACCCGCCTGCGCGGGTTGCATTTCTACAGTCCGCGCAGGCGGGCTTCGTTTGTGTAGCCGCGAATTCTATTCGCCAAGAAAG
This sequence comes from Kamptonema formosum PCC 6407, assembly GCF_000332155.1. Classification (GTDB taxonomy): domain Bacteria; phylum Cyanobacteriota; class Cyanobacteriia; order Cyanobacteriales; family Microcoleaceae; genus Kamptonema; species Kamptonema formosum. The sequence continues at coordinate 788,118 of NZ_KB235903.1, forward strand.
GTGGCGGTTAGAAACCGCGTCTACACAGACAAAACCCGCCTACGCGGGTTGCATTTCTATAATCCGCGCAGGCGGACTTCGTTTGTGTAGCCGCGAATTCTATTCGCCTGGAGTATTTATTAAATCAGCTTAACTGCACGCAAACCAAACAAAAGTACGGTGGCAACACCCAGCATACCGCCGAACATCACAAAATAAGCTATTGCTCCACTGATAGTCATTTACATTGCTCCATAAAATCAATAACAACTATTGAAACATGGTGTGCGCTACAATACACCCCAAAGGGGATATTAAGATTTAGGTTTTACCATGCAGTCAGTTATTCGTGTTGATTTAGGGTCGCAATCTTACGATATTGCGATCGCATCTGGCGGTTTAGACGAACTCGGCACGCAGATAGGAGCTCTAAATTTAGGCAAAAAAGTCTTAGTCGTCTCTAACCAGATGATATTTCGCCACTATGGGGAAAAGGCGATCGCATCTTTACAAAAAGCAGGCTTTGAAGTCGCCAGTCATATCCTCCCCGTAGGCGAACAATATAAAACTTTAACGGGTCTGCAAAGAATTTACAATTCAGCCTTGGAACATCGCCTCGAACGTTCCTCAACTATTATCGCTTTAGGAGGCGGCGTTGTTGGCGATATGGCGGGTTTTGCGGCCGCAACTTGGCTGCGTGGTATTAATGTGGTGCAAGTGCCAACATCTCTGCTAGCAATGGTTGATGCTTCCATTGGTGGCAAAACAGGCGTTAATCATCCCCAAGGTAAAAATTTAATTGGTGCTTTTCATCAACCGCGATTAGTATTAATCGATCCAGAGGTTTTGAAGACTTTGCCACCGCGAGAATTGCGTGCAGGTATGGCGGAAGTTATTAAGTATGGCGTAATTTGGGATGCAGATTTATTTACACAATTGGAAAAGTGCAAGCGATTAGATCAAATGCGTTATTTTCCCGCCGATTTGTTACCAGAAATTTTAAGTAAGTCTTGCCAAGCTAAGGCTGATGTGGTAAGTAAAGATGAAAAAGAATCGGGATTGAGAGCGATTTTAAATTACGGTCATACTATTGGTCATGCCATAGAAAGTGTAACTGGTTATAAGGTAGTAAATCACGGTGAGGGGGTAGCGATTGGGATGGTAGCGGCGAGTGGATTGGCGGTAGAGTTGGGGATGTGGGATAGTGAGTGCGATCGCCGACAATTGGCTTTGATTCAAAAGGCAGGTTTGCCTGTAAAGTTGCCACCAGGTTTAGATATTGAGGAAATTTTAGAGACTTTGCAAACTGATAAGAAGGTGCAAGATAGCAAAGTAAGGTTTATTTTGCCGACCCAGATTGGTGTGGTGACAATTACGGATCGGGTAACTGCTGATATAATTCGGTTAGTGTTGGGAAGAATGGGGTAGCGATCGCGGATTTAGACAAATTACAAGGATTATACGCGGATATATCCCGACGATTGCAACGGATTATACGCGGATATATCCCGGCGATTGAAACGGATTACACGCGGATATATCCCGGCGATTGAAACGGATTATACGCGGATATATCCCGGCGATTGAAATCGCGCCTACACAAACAAAGTCCGCCTACGCGGACTAATAGGCGTAGCGGACTCAGTTTAATCTGTAATTGGAGTTTTAACCTCTTCCTCATCAAATACGGGGGGCCAAAGGTCAGAGATCGAGAGTTCCCAACCTGGCAACAAATCTGGTAATGTGAGGATATCGTTATTGCCAAAACTCTGAATCGATCCATCGGGGCGATAGACTTCCACCCATTCGCGATCGGGATCGACCAAAATGCCAATTTCTGCACCCTGTTCTAGATACATTTGTAACTTTGCTTGAAGTTTGGGAATGCGATCGCTTTGGGACTTAATTTCGACGACGAGATTCGGTACAACTTCAGCAAAATATCGGACACTGCGGGGTAATCGCTGACGGGAAACAAAGGCGACATCGGGGGCTGTGAGGTCGGAATTGGGTAAAATAAATCCACCGCTAGAGTCAAATACTCGTCCAAGCTGTCGCGATTCTACCCACAACATCAGTCGGACAATTAAGCGAACTCCAACTTCGCTAGCAACAATATCTGATGGCCCCATAATGATAATTTCTCCATCATGTAGCTCTATTTGATAGTCTTTACCATTGGCTTCGAGTTGTGCTTGGATTTCACAGACATCAGCAATGGTCATAGGCATGATGGTATTCCTCAACTGACCGGCCTATGTTCATTGTATAGCAGAAAGCAGAAGTGCTTTAATTATCTACAAGAGTAGAAGAAAAATAAAATCAGGACTTATCTGATGTTCAGCAAATTACTTACAATCTGTCATTGCGAGCGAAGCGAAGCAATCGCAGAGGCCTTGCGATTGCTTCGCTTCGCTCGCAATGACAAGTGCTTCGCTCGCAATGACAAGTATTTAACCGCACATGATATTACGCATCCAACCAAAGAAACCGGGTTTTTTGACGAAAATACTTCGCCTTCACCCACAGATTCTCTCAAAAACCCGGTTTCTCGGACTCCCTGCGTAAGTCATAAAAATATAAAGCAATAGTTTCAGCAATTAAGAACGTCGTAACTATCTTGGCGATTACTATAATTTAAGCTGGTTGAAAATCAGACATTGGGAAAAAATCTGTGCGACCTAAAAATAACCGCAAAAAGCTAGTCTTATTCACAACATTTCTAGTCTCCCTCTTCATCCCTCTGTTTTTGAGTGCAGTTGGATTATTTCTTAGCCTTTGGACGATCGTACCAGCACCGACACTATTTCTATTTCCTTTAGCAGTGGGAGCACCAGAAATCAGTCCTTGGCTGGTGGCTGTGAATGCGATCGCTCTCTTACTAACCATCTTCAGACTACAGCAAGGCTGGCTCTACAACACTTCCCTAGTCTGTAGCTCGATTGCCCTAATCCTCAGTCTACTCCCCCTGCTTCAGTTCCCAGCAGCTAATTCGCGCATAGCGGCTGAAATAAAGTCTGTTCTAGGGGTGGATTATTTAGCAGCCATTCCTCAAGTTGAACAGGCACAACTACGCCCTAAACCCTTTATCTTAACAGATGCCTTCCGGGGAATTCCCCTGCGGGAAGTTCGCACTTCTGACGGCGTTGTATTTGCCAACCCCGACGGGGTACAACTGAAACTAAATCTTTATAGACCGATGCAAACTGGTAAATATCCCGCGATCGTTATCCTCTACGGAGGAGCTTGGCAAAGAGGCAGTCCCAATAGCGATCGCGAATTTAGTCGCTACATGGCCGCCCAAGGTTATTGTGTAGTAGCAATAGATTACCGCCACGCTCCTAAATATCGCTTTCCAGCTCAATTAGAAGACGTAGAAACAGCTTTATCTTATATCCAAACCCACGCCAATGAGTGGGAAATTGATATTAACAGAATTGCTTTAATGGGAAGGTCAGCAGGTGCCCATTTAGCATTACTTTATGCTTATAATTCCCCTACAGTTCCTATTCGAGCAGTAGTGAATTATTACGGCCCAATTAACCTACTCCGAGGATATTATGACCCACCTTTTCCCGATCCATTAAATGTCCGAGCCATTCTGCGTGCTTTTCTGGGAGGAACTCCCGACGAACTCACAGAGCTTTACCGTCAAGCTTCTCCTATCAATTATGTTAAACCCAACCTTCCCCCTTCTCTCCTGGTTTATGCAGGTCGCGACCATATAGTTGAAGCCAAGTTTGGACGCTTTCTCTACAAACAATTACAATCCACTGGCAATCGTGCAATTATGCTCGAAATTCCTTGGGCAGAACACGCCTTTGATGCCGTTTTTAATGGTGTGAGCAATCAACTGGCTTTGTATTACACAGAACGCTTTTTAGCTCATACTCTGAAGTCTTCTAATTACCAACCAAAATAGAGAAATAGGTAACGCCGCCCTCTGGGTGGCGATCGGCTCGCACAAATCCATAGGAATAAGGCAAACTAGAGATTAGCTACAAAAAGTTCTATGATTGCCCATGATTTGGCCATTTAAGCCTCGCTATCGCAAACAAATCGCTCGGATTGAAATCAACGGCGCGATCGCCCAAGAAGCCCGCAAGCGTGTCCTAGAAGCTCTCAAAACCGTTGAAGAGCGCAAGTTTCCCGCCTTGCTGCTGCGGATCGACTCTCCCGGCGGTACAGTCGGAGATTCCCAAGAAATCTACAGCGCCCTCAAGCGCCTGCAAGACCAAGTTAAAATTGTTGCCAGCTTTGGCAATATTTCGGCTTCTGGGGGTGTCTACATTGGCATGGGTGCCCCCCACATCGTCACCAATCCGGGTACGATTACGGGCAGCATTGGCGTGATTATCCGAGGAAATAACATTGAAGGGCTGTTAGAAAAGGTTGGCGTTTCGTTTAAAACGATTAAATCTGGCCCTTACAAAGATATTTTGGCTTTTGACAGAGAACTGACTGAGCCGGAGAAGGAAATTCTGCAAGACTTGATCGATAACACTTATCAGCAGTTCGTGCAAACGGTTGCAGAAGCCCGAAATATCCCGATTGAAACGGTTAAAACTTTTGCCGACGGTCGCATTTTTAGCGGACAGCAAGCTTTAGAACTGGGTGTGGTTGACCGTTTGGGAACTGAGGATGATGCCCGTCGCTGGGCGGCTGAATTAGCAGGTCTTGACCCTGAAAAAACGGAGTGTTGCACTCTGGAAAAACCTAAACCATTTTTAACTCGTGCATTAGGCAGTAGTCTGGATACATCGGGGCTGTCTTCTGCTGGGAATTGGCTAGAATTTGAGCTGTCTGTAAGTGGTCTACCACTTTGGCTTTATCGACCATAATTGTTAACAGTTAGCGGTTAACGGTTAGCGGTTAACGGTTAACGGTTAACTGTTGGTTGAAGGATACTTATAACAATGGAGGATGTTTGCGTGGAGTGGCGAGTAAGGGCGATTCGCGGGGCAACTACTGCCTCAGAAAATTCGGTGGAAGCAATTGCAGATGCGGTGAGGGAACTGTTAGATGAACTAGAAGGGCTTAATGACCTCGACCCGGAAATGATTATTAGTGCTACTTTTTCTGTCACTCGCGATTTGGATGCTATCTTTCCGGCTGCGATCGCGCGCGATCGTCCCCGCTGGGCTAATGTTCCTCTTTTAGATGTTCAGCAAATGCACGTTGAGGGTAGTTTGCAACGCTGTATCCGATTTTTAATTCACATTAATTTGCCAGAAAACCACACTCAAATTTATCATCCTTATTTGCGAGGAGCTAAGAATTTGCGGCCGGATTGGAATTTAGCTAGTGTTAGTTACTCTTAAAGTGTTTGAGGAAAAGCTTGTTGCACCTTCTAGGGTAAGATGAATCTCTATTCAAAAAATTGTCTGTTTTAAAACCAGTCTCGACAACTCCTGCATACCCTCTATACCGAACAGGTGAAATTGCCTTTGGCTGCAATTGGGAAAAATTCCATTGACTCCAGGCTAATTACAGCTAATACTCGGTTTAGTTTTAAGCTATTTTCCCAAATTCTCAAGCAAGACAGCACTAAAAATATCTTTGTATCACCAACTAGCATATCAATAGCACTAGCGATGACTTATAATGGTGCTAGTGGTGAAACTCAGCAAGCAATGGCTAAAGCATTGGAGTTGCAGGGATTGGATTTAAACTCCCTCAACCAAGCTAATGCAGATTTAATTACAGCATTGATTCAGGCAGATCCAACAGTAAATATCTCGCTAGTAAATTCACTTTGGGCAAAACAGGGAGTTCCCTTTAAGCCAGAATTTATCCAGAAAACTCAAACATTTTACAGTGCTGAGGCAAATAACTTAGATTTTACCAATCCAAAATCCCCAGATACTATCAACAACTGGGTTAAGCACCATACCTGCGGTAAAATCAGTCAAATTATTAAGGAAATTCCAGCGGGTTCAGAACTGTTTCTAATTAATGCCGTTTACTTTAAAGGAGATTGGACTGACAAGTTTGATAAAGGAGATACAAAAAACAAGCCTTTTACTTTGGTAGATGGTTCTACAAAGCAATACTCGCTGATGTCTCGAACAGGGTGGTATGATTATTACGAAACCCCTGAGTTCCAAGCAATTAGTATTCCCTACGGCAATGGAAGGTTTAGCTTGTATGTATTTCTCCCTCAGAAAACTTCTAATCTTTCCCAATTCTACCAAACTCTAACTCCTGAAAACTGGGAAAAATCGATGCAGAAATTCACCAAACAAAAAGTAACTATCGAACTACCTCGATTTAAACTCGAATATGAAATTAAACTCAACGGCATACTAAAAAGCTTAGGGATGGGAGTTGCTTTTGATGAAAAACAAGCTGATTTTTCTGGTATGCGTCCAATCCCGCCTAATCTCTACATCAGTGAAGTTAAACATAAAACCTTTGTCGAGTTAAAAGAGGAGGGTACAGAAGCAGCAGCAATAACTTCCATACAGATGTCAGCATCTCCTATTCCATTGCCACACAAACCCTTTGAAATGATTGTCGATAGCCCCTTTTTCTCTGCAATTCATGACAACCAAACTGAAACTATTTTGTTTATGGGTTCAATTGTTGAACCTAATTAAAGAAAGCAATTGGTAGGGAAATTAGCCGTAATTATGCTATTCCCAACCTGCCAACGAGATTTTTCTACCTAAGAGGCATCGGAGGAACGATTGGCTTTATTCGGTTTATACCAATTAAAAAAAATCTTGTTATAACCTTGGCGTTGCTTTTATCCCTAGTTTGTCACTCTAGGAAGAGTAAAATAGAAAGAGAAGTCTAAATGGGAGACACAGACTATGATACAGCCCAAAATTCCACAACCTACCATTAGTTTCATCGATCAATATTGTGAGAGTTATCAAAAAATATTTCCAGAAGTTAGAAGCTATGAAGCCTTTAAGCAAATTATTATGGGGATTTTGACACCAAGCAAGAGAAAAAGTTTAGTAACACTCTCTAAAATAATTGGATTAAAAAATAGTCAATCATTGCATAACTTTTTAACACAATCTCCCTGGAAATCGGAAGAATTAAGAACCCAGAGACTAAAAATTATCTTTAACTGGTTAAAAGAAGAAGCAATTGACATTATTATAGATGAGACCGGAGATCCAAAAAAAGGAAATAAAACTGAATATGTAGCTAGACAATATTTAGGAAGGCTAGGAAAAGTAGACAATGGGATTGTAAGTGTCAATATTTGGAGTCTGGATGCCAGAGGGGGAGGAAGTTAAACAGACTTCTTGGCAAGAATTTGACCGAATATTAAGTAAAGGTCAACAACAAAAAAGATATGTGTGTGAGATAATATTTGGTCACAGGAATAAATATACTTATTGGTATCTAACAACTGATCCCGAAACATTACCAGTCAATAGTACATCTTATGTAATGACTAATATTGACAAAATTAAATATCAAGATGTAGGCAATATTTATGGAGAAAGAACTTGGATTGAATATGGATTTAGACAAAGCAAATCTGAATTAGGTTGGTCGGACTTTCATGTAACCAAATACAATGATATTGCTAAATGGTGGGAATCTATTTGTTGTGCTTTTCTATTGGTTAGTATGAGGGCTATTTCAACTCAGTCTTCGGAATTATCTAACTTATCAAGTTGTCAATCTGAACTAAATAGTTATCTAGCTGAACATCCAGACTGGGATTTCAATCAAGGCTGGAAATCAATGCTAAATAATATGCAATTACTATTATTGCCACTATTAGCCCTCAAATTAGTAAAACCTTGGTTGAAGGTTTTTGAATCTCCTTTATTAGTTAGTAGTTTTAATACTTTAATTAGTCTGGTTAATCTCTGTGCTAATGCTTTAACAGGGACTAAATTAAATGCTTTTCACCAATTTTCTTCTGCCTAGAGTGACAAACTAGGGATATTAGCATCCTTGCCAATTTCGACGGAACAAGAGCTATTAGCACCTTCTAGGACAGCATGAATGTATATTGAAAAAATCAAATACTTTTATGTGATGAAATTAGGGTTGCCCTTGCACTCTCAATCATGCTCCTATTCCCAAATTCGCTGTAAATTCAAGGTAAATCCAGGTAAGACATCCTCGCCAGATAAGGTTTGAGGAAATTTCAAAACCTCCATTTCTTTACCAGGCCGATAAATTTCTACTTCTTGTTTTTTGCGTTTAATTAGCCAACCAAGACGACAGCCATTATCGATATATTCCTGCATTTTTTCTTGAGTCTTGCTAAGGCTATCGCTTGGTGAAAGAATTTCAATTACAAAGTCGGGACAAAGGGGTATAAATTTCTCTCTTTGTTCGGGAGTTAAAGCTTCCCAACGAGATTTTTCTACCCAAGAGGCATCGGGGGAACGATTGGCTTTATTTGGTAGAGTAAAACCTGTAGATGAGTCGAAGACTTCGCCGAGTTGGGTGTGTTCGTTCCATATTGCCAATGGTACAATCGCTTTAACATTACTTCTACCTGTTTCTCCTCCTGTTGGCGGCATAACTATTAATTCTCCTTTGGCGTTTCGTTCTAGTTTTAAATCGGAGTTTTCTTGGCAAAGTTGAAAAAACTGTTCTTCGGTAAGTTTGATGATGGGGTTGAGGTCGAGGGTGATTTGAGTCATGGCAGTTGTGAGAAGCTAGGTTGTCTGGCCAATAGATTCATTTTATACCAATTAAAAAAATCCAGTTACAACCCTGGTGTTGGGTTGAGGAATAAAATCTAACCTAATTTCGGGATCGTAGATAGGACTAAAAAACCCGGTTTCTTAAAGAAGCCGGGTTTTTGTTAGTTAATTAATCAGAAGTTTTGCTATGATGCAACCTAATTCCCAGAAAAATGTCGTATATAAAACTCCAAAAGTCCTTTTTACCTCCTAGTATTCCTAGTGTTTGAGGCGATCCTTTCTCATCTAAAAGAGGTTTGACTGCTTCATAAGCTGGCTTGTAATTATACCAAGGAATGGAAGGCCACAAATGATGAATTAGGTGATAGTTTTGTCCTAAAATTAAGATGTTCAAAATTGGACTGGGGTAAACTCTAGCATTCTTCCAGCGATCGCGTTCCTGAAACGGACGGTGCGGTAAATAATCAAAAAATAACCCCAAAGCCAAACCTACTACTAAGGCAGGGGAAAACCAAAAATTCAGGACGTAACCTAAATGGTCGTATTGAATCGCAATATAAACTATTGCCGCTACAAATAAACGGCTGAAAAACCATTCCCACAGCTCAAATTTGCGCCACAGGCGACGTTTAAAGAAGAAAATCTCGTGGTAAAAAAATCTAGCAGCAATTAGCCACAGAGGGCCACCAGTGGAAACAAAATGATCGGGATCGTTATCTGGGTCATTAACATGAGCGTGATGCTGGATATGCACCCGCGTAAATACGGGGAAAGCGAAGCCCAACATCAAGGCGCTACCATGACCTAAAATAGCGTTAATGATGCGATCGCGATGTGCCGCATTATGAGAAGCGTCGTGTATAACTGTTCCTGCCATGTGTAAGGCAAGCACGTTCAGACAAAAACAGCACCAATCGGGCCAATGCCAACACCAATAACCCACATTAGAAATGCCCAGGATGGCTACTGCGCTCAAAAACAGCAGCAGCGTTGGATTAAAATCACCCGGAGGGCTCAGAAACTCTTTAGGTACTGTCAGTGACCGCCGGGGCTCCGACATTGTTGTTTGTACTCCTTAATATTTCATCCTTGGGTAGTATAGGATACAAACCCCCAACAGTAAAGTTTTTTGACACTCCCACCCCGCTCAGGGGATGGAATTCTTGAGAGCTAAATGCTATTACAGATAAAATAAGTGGGTGCATTGGGATTTTTGTCAAGAGCCGCCTCGGAATTTATTACGCGGCGCGAGAAACCTGAACCGCTACAGCAAACACTTTCGATCGAGGAGAATAATTTTATGCCGTCAAAGCTATTGGCATCGCACCTTTGGAAAATACTGGGTTTGGCAGCAGGGTCAGCACTCCTGACTACTGGCAGTGCTTTGGGATACTCACTCAGTATCAACAATAATTTACCTGTACGGGTAGCTGCGGAACCCTCAGATGCAGATGCAACGACAACTGACCCCCTTGACCCAACTGCTGAGGATGAGTCGCCAACCCCTGACGATGACAGCAAGACAGTTAGCGAACCCCGGTTTACTTGTGAGTTGGATAACGGCAAATCGACGGTAATGTATCATCCTCAAAGCCAACCCAATCAATCTTACCCTTGGGCAATACCCAGCGATCTAGGCGGCGGTTGGTCGTCAGAACGCCGATGCGGTGAGATTAGCAGGCGTTTAGAATCTTACAGACCCGATGGTTTAGATGAACTGCGAACAGGAGTTGAAAACGGTTACAGCGTGATTTGCGTGACCACAGAAAAAAATCCCGATTGTCGGATTGTGCTGACAGTACCCCCAGGGGAAGATCCAAAATTAACGCGCGATCGCGTCTTCCAAAACCTCACCGTCGCCGACAGCGGACAGTCTACCCAAGGTGTCAATACCTTTGTCGATGGGAATACTGGCAGAATCATCGAAAGAGTCTTAGGGATGGATTCACCCAGAAACAGGCGCAATTCTCAGAGTGACAGCATCTACTTGCGACCTTTCCTAGATCGGGCCGACGGCGGTACAGGTACCAGACTGCGAGGCGGTTTGCGGAGTCAACCGGGGCCGCGACTCAATCCCGATAACTTCCGCAACTAGGGCCGATTGGCGATCGCTACTCTTGCATTTAAGAATCAACACCACGATCTTCAAAGTTGGCAGCGCGATCGTCGTCAGAACACTTAATTCCCAAAATTTAGGTATGACAAGCGTTATATCTGGTAAAGTGGCAATGCCCATGCTGCTGCTGACTTTAAAAAATCCTGATTAATTTAGACTTGCGTCAGCGGCATTCTCAATAATGGGATAGCCGAAATAAAAGCCTCTAAGTCATCTGCCCCGTGAATTGATTTCATGCAACTGCAAAATTCCCACCGCCGGACTAAAATTGTCGCCACTATTGGCCCCGCAACCCTGAACCCAAAGGTACTCCGCGATCTCATCGAAGCGGGTGCAACTACTTTGCGCCTCAACTTTTCTCACGGGACTCACGAAGATCACCAGCGAAGTATTCGCCTGATCCGGCAGACATCCTTTGAGCTCAATCAGCCGGTTGGTATTCTCCTAGACCTCCAAGGCCCGAAAATTCGCCTGGGACGCTTTGAAAATGGCTCGATTATCCTTCAAAAGGGCGACCCATTTACTCTCACTAGCCATTTAGTCCCCGGTACTGAGAAAATTTCCTCGATCACCTACGAACCCCTAGCAGATGAAGTGCCGGAGGGAGCATCAATCTTACTTGATGACGGTAAGGTGGAGATGGTAGTGGAGAAAATAGACCGAGTGGCACGGGAATTGTATTGCCGTGTTGTTGTTGGCGGCCCCCTTTCTAATAATAAAGGGGTGAATTTTCCGGGAGTGTATTTGTCAATTAAGGCACTCACTGATAAAGACCGTAAAGATTTGATGTTTGGTCTGGATCAGGGTGTAGACTGGGTGGCACTTTCCTTCGTTCGCAACCCTCAAGATGTACTGGAAATTAAAGAACTAATTGCTTCGGCTGGTAAGCAGGTGCCGGTGATTGCGAAAATTGAAAAGCACGAAGCGATCGAACAAATGGAAGCGATTTTAGCTTTGTGTAATGGTGTGATGGTGGCGCGTGGCGATTTGGGCGTGGAATTGCCAGCCGAGGATGTGCCGATTTTGCAAAAGCGACTGATTGCCAGTGCAAATCGGATGGGCATTCCGGTGATTACTGCAACTCAAATGCTAGATAGCATGGTGAATAATCCTCGCCCGACTCGCGCTGAAATTTCCGACGTGGCGAATGCGATTATTGATGGTACTGATGCGGTGATGCTGTCGAATGAGACGGCCGTTGGCAAGTTTCCAGTGGAAGCTGTGGCGACGATGGCGAGAATTGCGGTACGGATTGAACAGGAAGAGATTACTCGCAATGTCACTGGGGTGGAAGATACGGGCCGGTCGATTCCCAATGGGATTAGTCAAGCGGTGAGCCAAATTGCTGAGCAATTGAGGGCGCAGGCGATTATGACGCTGACGAAGACGGGGGCGACGGCGCGCAATGTGTCCAAGTTTCGGCCGAAAACTCCAATTTTGGCAGTGACTCCCCATGTGGATGTAGCGCGACAGTTGCAGATGGTGTGGGGTGTGAAGCCCTTGTTAGTGCTAGATTTGCCTTCGGCGGGTCAGACTTTTCAATCGGCGATTAGCGTAGCCCAGGAGAAGGGTTTGTTGTCGGATGGGGATTTGGTGGTGATGACGGCGGGTACTCTGCAAGGGGTGGCTGGTTCGACTGATTTGATTAAGGTTGAGGTGGTGACTGCGGTGCTGGGTAGGGGTACTGGCGTGGGTTTGGGAGCGGTAAGCGGGCGGGCACGGGTGGCTTTGTCTGCTGCGGATGTGGGGGATTTCCACAGTGGTGAGATTTTGGTAGTGCGAAATACGAGTGTTGATTTTGTGGAGATGATTCGCAAGGCGGCGGGTGTGGTGACTGAGGAGGCGAGTTTGACTTCTCACGCGGCGATTATTGGTTTGCGTTTAGGCGTACCGGTGATGGTGGGGGTGGAGAATGCAACGCGGGTGATTCGGGACGGTACGATGTTGACTGTGGATATGCAGCGGGGTTTGGTTTATTCGGGGGCGAAGAATTCGACTCCTACTGATGGGGAATTGAAGGTTTAGGGGTGGTTGGGGAAGTTGGCAAGATTCTTTTTTCTTGTCTTCTTCTCTAGTTTTGTGTTACAATTAATAATTGTCTGTGCCGATGTAGCTCAGTGGTAGAGTAACCGATTCGTAATCGGTCGGTCGCGGGTTCAAATCCCGCCATCGGCTTTGGGGATTGTCAGTTAAGCAATTGGTATTTTTCGTCGAGTAATTGGCGGATGCTATGTTAGGTAAAGAATTTTGTGTGCGATCGCATCTGCTAAAGCTACGATTGCAGGTTTGTCCCAACTTAGACTAAGACTAACCAAAATATTAGTTTGACTGGATATACCAGATGATGCGTTCATTTCTTAGGGTCAATTCCTTCGCAAAGGAGGCGATCGCGATCGCTGACATTAGGATTATTCTTTAGATAGTCACGCACGATATCGCAACCTTCTTTTTGTAATCCTTCGAGATCCATTTTCCACAATCTTAATCTACCATCATCACTGCCAGCGGCAAGGTATTTCTGATCGGGACTAAAGCTTACTGAATAAATAGGGCCTACTTCTACATTAATAGTATTCAGCAAAATACCATCCCGATTCCAAATCTTGATAGTATGATCCTTACTACCAGAAGCGATCATTTGACCGTCACGGCTGAAACTTATACTCTGAACTTCTCCTGAATGTCCGTAAAGGTTTTTTAGCAATTTACCCTTTTTATTCCAGAGTTTAATTGTCTGATCTGCACTAGCAGAGGCAATAATTTTACCATCGAGGCTGAAGTTTACATCTGTTACGCTATTTTTATGACCCTCAAGACCATCAAGAGTGTTCAATAGTTCACCATTCTTACTCCAAAGTTTAACTGTCTTGTCAGCACTTGCCGAAGCTAAAGTTTTCCCATCGGGACTAAATCTAACTCTATACACTGAGTCATTATGACCTTTAAGAGTATGTTGTAAATTACCATCTTTACTCCAAAGTTTTATTTCTTTATCAGAACTTGCGGAAGCAATCATCTGACCATCAGGACTAAAAGCTACACCTTGAACATATTTGCTATGACTAGACTGATTACTACAATTTTTTTCTTTAGATTGGATTGAATGGTCTGTTAAAGTTTTGATCAAACGACCATCAGAGTGCCACAATTTTACAGTGCAATCCCAACTAGCAGAGGCAATAATTTTACCATCAGGACTAAAGGCTACTCCTTTAACCTTCTCATTATGGCTAAATTTGGGGCTTTCGCATTTGGAGTCTAGTGCTTTATTCAAATTAGGATCTACCAAATCCTTACATAGACTATTACCATTTATAGCTCTCTGTTTAACAACTTTGGACTCGCTAGCTGAAGCAATAATCTGACTGTCAGGATTAAAACTGATATCCCAGATAGATTGCTCCCCTCCACCAAAAGCCTGCGAAGCTTCTTGTTTGTTCCATAATTTCACTGTATTATCTTTACTAGCCGAAGCAATAATTTTACCATCTGGGCTAAAACTTACGCCCCATAGTCCTTTTTCATGCCCATTAAGAGTTTCTGGTGTAGTGACAGGTTTATTCCAATACCAAAGTATAATCTTTTTATCCCAAGTAGCTGCTGCAATTACCTGGTTATCGGGACTAAAACTTACCCCTCTAACAAAATCTTCAGACTTTTTGAGACAACTAATGGCAACACCATTTCTTTTTTCTTTTACTCCGTTCTCACAAATCCTTTTTACCTCTTTTTCCTCTAGCTTAAAATTTAGATCTTTGATCCAATCTATGGACTTACTTTCTTTACGCCAGAGTTTAATAGTACCATCACGACCTCCTGTAGCTAACATCGTTCCATCATGGCTAAAATCTATACTCCAAACTGCTCTTCCGTCTCCCGTTGGTTTTCTATCATACTCTTTAAGAGTACCCAGTAGTTCTACATTTTTGAATTTGCCATCGTTGCTTCTCCAAAATTTGACAGTGTTGTTACCACCACCAGTGGCGAGGGTTTTGTTATCTTTAAAACTCATGCTTAAAACCCAACCTTGATTAACTTGTTTTGCCGGAATAGTCTTCAATAGTTTGCCATCCAAACTCCAGAATCTAATGGTTTCGTCTTCACTAGATGAAGCAATTATTTGTCCATTGGGAGTGAATTTCAAGGCACGAATAGGGGCGCTATGTCCTTTTATAGTTTTTAGAGAACTTAGATTAACACCATCTTTTTGCCAGAGTTTAATAATTCCATTAGCACTACCTGAAGCAATGATTTTACCATTTGGGCTAAAACTTGCACTCAAAATAGTATCGCTATGCTCCTTTTTAAACTCTTTCAACAAGTAACCCTCTTTAGTCCATAGTTTTATTGTTTTATCCCGACTTGAAGTAAGAATTTGACCATCTGGGCTGAAACTAACACTTCTTACATCATCCTGATGTTTCTCTAGGCGATTAAACTCTCGCACATCATAAACAGCCTGTCTCAAAGTAGTAACAACTCGCATTTGGCTATCACTTGCTGGGAAAAATGCTTGTTTTAACTTCTTTGTAGCTCTCAAGCTTTCTATTAAACCATCCAACTGTTTTGGTTTTATCAATAAGAGTTGTTCGGCAAATTGAGTAAAGGTATTTATCTCTATTTGTTGCCTTTGCCAAAGTGCAAACACTGAGAAACCTAATACAGCACAAACGGCACCACCAATTACACCTGCAATAATACGCTGTTCTAACTTTATTCGGCGTTCCATTTCTTGTTTTTCTTGTTTTTCGCGATCGCGCAGTGCTACACTAGCATCAATAAATTGGTTTTCCTGTTCTTGTAAACCACCAACATTTTTAAAAGCATCGTTACTTCTAAACTCTACAACATGATCTAATCGAGAGCCTTTCAAGAGTTCATCGTTAGCCTGTGACGCATTTTCTAAGCAGATTTTTTGCCACCTTCTGGCTTCACCAGCCAACCAATTCCTCAATATAATTGCTTCTTTTTCTTGCTCAATCCAGCCCTTTAAAACATCCCAAGATAATAGCAAAACTTCATGGGCAATTTCTACAGTTGCAGATTGTTTTAGAGGAGAAGGGTTACTAATTAGTAATTTGGAGCTTAAATTTTCACTACTACTAACCAGCAAATTTGCCTCAATAAATTTTTTGATAGTATTTTTAACTGATTCACCCACAAACTCATGCTGATAAGCTTGTCTACTAACTGTTTTACTGCCTGAATCAGTTTCAATGATATTCACTAATCTTAAAAATATTTGCTTAGTAGCTGTCTTTTCCTCTTCATTGAGGTTTTTATATATGTCGTTTATATGCTTTTGTAGTGCGCCTCTTACGCCTTCTAATTTTTCATAACTTTTTTTAGTTAAGGTGCGTTCTTCAATATTAAGACGACCATCAGCACTAATCGTTTCGCATTCACTTTGCCAAAGCAAATTCAGGGTGTACTGCAATAAAGGAAGGAACCCTTTTTGTCCTTCAACTTCTTTAATAATTTGTTCAACCAATCCTGCTTCAAATACAACTCCATGTTTAGCTGCGGGTTGCTCAATCGCCTGTCGCAATTGCTCCGGGGACATCTCTGTTACTATATGAATATTATTTTGATTTGCAATTTCACCTAAGTCTGGATAATAACTTAATTGCTCTAAAAAATCAGCGCGTATTGCTACAATAATTTTGACACAACTATCGCCTGAATTAGCAGTTTTTACAATACCTGCAATAAAGTTTTGGCATTTTTCTGCGTCTTGATCTGAGGTGAATAGTTGCTCAAATTGATCGACAAAAATCAACCACCGTTCATCTCTTTTCTTTAACGTGCTAATCACTTTAGTCAGTGTATCTGCCTTGGCTTCTAGGGCAATTTCAGACTCTAACTTACTGAAGTTATAATCTTTTTCCTCACTCAGTAAGCACCGATATAGGGAGTCAAATGGATCTTGATTCGGCGTAAAAATGAAGTCATAAAATATTTGATACTCCAAAGATTTTTTTAACTCAGGAACTAACCCAGCCCGCACGACAGAGGATTTACCACTGCCAGAAGCACCTAAAACTAAACTTAAGTTACTGCGATTTACTGCTTCAAATAATCTAGCAATGAGTTTATCTCTACCAAAAAAACGATCTCTATCCTTGAAGTTAAATCTTTTTAGCCCTTGATAAGGTGAATTCTTATTTAGCTTTCGCTGTGTTACTGCCTCAATGGAAGACTGGATAATCTGAGTCTCGATGATGTTCTGAACTGGTGCAAAGGTCAAGTCACCACGAACGTTAGTATCTTTAATCAGGTTTTCTTGTTCCTGAAATTGGCGATCTGGAGTTGATTGGCCCATGCTAGTAACACCTCTGATGTTTTAGCGATTATAGAGGCACGTTTGGCTGTTGATTCAGCTAAAGCCAGTAATGCCTTTCATCTTTGTTGTAGTGTATATATTGTCTGTTGAGCTCAGCTTTTCTTAACTCTTCTTACCTTCTTGCACTGGCTTAAATTCAAAGTTTCCACCAACAGTTACACCGCTGACTGTGTTGGTTTGAGTTTGAGTAATTATCTCCTGTCCACCTGGTTGTTCTTTAAGTTTGCTGAGTAAATCTTGAGCCAACTTGACAATCTCAGGATCGTCATTAACCTTGGCGTTTTCAACTTCTTCTTGTAAAGTAGCTTTACGACCTTCAGAATCAGGCTTTTTTTCTAGTTGTTCGACTGCATTAACTACGTCACTTTGAGCGCCAAATTTCTTATTTAAGGCAGCTTTGAGAGCTGCATAAGCATCTGCGATCGCATCTTTAGCCACAGGAATAGCAAGACCAGTCACAATCGCGGTAGTAATTGCGTCCATATTTTCTCCCTCTCTGTGAATTTTATAATTTATCTTATTTTTGCCCAGTCATCATTATCTCATGCTTGACGATACCACTGCCCAGTTCTTTAACATCTTTTAACATCTCAGCCTTACACAGATCGCACCAAATTTATCCGCAATTACCAATTACCAATTACCCTCTTTCATTCTTCCTTTTTGCCTCTGTTGCAACTGCTTTCAACTTACTATAAAAGTCAGTATGTTTCACAGGATGAGCCGCAGAATCAACATCTCCTAATTCATTACTACTATCAGATTCCTCAGAATTAGACTCACTTATAGCCTCGCGATCGGAGGCAACTTCTGCACTCTTCTCCGTCCAATTTAAAATAGTAAGTTCACCGCCAGACTTGCTAACTTTTACTCCTTCCTCCTCCTCTTTTACCTGATTCAAAACAGGGGATTGACGGGGCGGTAATTCAGAGGCAGCCGGAGTTTCCCATCCTGGTAAATCTATCTCTTCTTGGGGCTGCGTAGCCTCCTCTTCAACTGTCGAATCCAGCGGAAAACTGCTGCAAACTAAACGTTCAAATTCATGATTGAAATGATAGAGAGGTTGACCGCGCCGCTGCCACATAGCTAATAAGTGTTCAACAGAAACGGTTTTGTAACGCCCTTGATAAAGGGCTTCAACGACTGCTAAACGCAACCAATAGGCCGGGTAAATGGTCAACCATTCACCCACCAATTCCTCAACTGTGTCCCCGCTGATGTCAAAACTGTAGTGAACCAGCAGAGACGCTGCCTGTGCAGATATAGCGGTAACATCTGTCATTGTTAATTGTTAATTGTTAATTGTTAGTTGTTGGTTGTTGGTTGTTGGTTGTTTTTTTTCGTTATGTTTTGTTGATTGTTTTTTGGCAGCACTTTCTAAGTAATTTAGGTAAGCGTTTAGCTTCGGTGACAATTCATCAATAATGGGCTTGAGCTTGTTTACTTGTTCATTTGTCAATAGGTGCCGAACATAAGCTCGTCTTAACCAGTGCCTTGTTTCATACAAAGAACCTCTCGCTATTTTTACAAAACGTTGATTGTCCTGAAAACTATATCGACCATTTCCTTCAGCAATATTAGCACCAATACTATCGGCTGCGCGAACAATTTGCTTGCCAACAGTATCTTTAGAAAATTGATTCCATTCTTCTACAATATTCCAGATTTTATCTGCTAATTTTTCCGCAAGTTGATAAACCTGTAATTCTTCAAACTTAGTTCTTTCCACCTTCCCCTCCTAACAACTAACAACCAACAACTAACAACTAACAACTAACAACTAACAATTAACTAATCTGATAGCCGTACACCTCCTTCAACAGTTCGCACACCAGAGAAAGGTTCGGGAGTACCTAGCCAGTTGAAGTCGCTGATCCGAAAGGTAAAGCTGCCGATTTGACGCTGCGGGTTAAAGCGCAAGATCAATCCGTAGGTGCGATGGCTATATTCCAAAGTGTAGTCTGTACTGATAACTTCACTGCTTTCTAAGTTAATCGCTGACTGAAATCCAACTCGGAAACCTCCAAAAACTTGTTGCACGATTCCAAAGGAGAGGATTCTCAAATCCACTAAGCGATCGAATAAATATGGCGATAAGCCATCCCGTGCTACCTGCGTGTAAGTCACGTTAAATGCAGTGTAGTCTAAATATCTGCGAGCGAAATGACCAAATTGCCCTTGGATGCCAATACTACCAGCAAGGGAGTTTTGCGAATCGCCGTTGCTGTAAATGCTGGTAACGCCCCTGACTCCTAACGCCAGTTGCACGAAGGGAACTACTGGCCTAGCTGTGTACCTCAAACCCTGTGTCGGGGTGCGGGGTAAGGGTTGCCCACTCCACAGGTTAAAACCGCGACTGACGGCGATGCTGGCTTGAAAGCGGTTGAGATCGATGCGGTTATTGGGCCGGAATAGGGGGAGTAAATCGGGCCGATCGCTCTCAGCATTGATAAACTGATAGCCTACTTGATAGCTAACATTGATGCCGCTGTCACCCAAAGGAATGACGGGGGAGGCTAAGACTGCGCCGACGCTACTATGGACGCTTTGATATCCCAAACTGCCGTTAAATAAGCGATCGCGAAAGCTGTATTCCCCCGTTAGCGTGTGGTTGCCCACATATTGCCGCAACCGCAAGTTACCCCGAAAGTCCTCTTCGTCGAGATTGGGGAATTGGTCAAAGTTGAGAATTTGCGCTGTCCCTTGCAGTTTTGTCCGCGAGCCCAAGTCGGCACTCAAGCTGGCCCTCATCCCGTAATTGTCTGGGAAAAAAGGGTTGTTATCGTGTTTCTCGATCGCCCTCTGAATGTAAAACTGGGGAGTAACATTCAGTTGCACTGGCCCCCCAGTAAATACATCCAAGGAACATTCAGCATACAATCCACCGCGATCGCCCCCATCGAAGCCAAATGTCCAGCAAGGGCCACTCCGCCTGCGGCTATCAAACACTTGCCGCTGGGGAAATATAGGTATTTTAATCGCTTGGTCAAAAACCAGGCGCGGCTTAGTTGTTACTAATTCTTGTGCAGTAGGCGAAATCTGCCTAATTACCGCCCGTTGGGCTCTGATCTCAAATTCTGGCGGCGAAAACGGATCGTTAGTCAGTCGAATATTAGTCGCTACCCTACTGCCATCGGGTAAAATATCGAGCCTTTCAGCTTCAAACCGCACGCGGTTAACAGTACCGACGACTTGCGGAAAGGTGAAAAATTGCCCTCTCCTACCGCCAATTATAACGTTAGCACCGGGAGTGGCCCTAATTCCGCGCACGGGTTGCTGGCTGAGAATGCGATCGCTGAGGGGTTCGTCTAAAAGCCCGCCAGCACTAATATCTGTGGGCAATGTTGGGGCGAGATCGGAACCTGCGGTGGGGATAAAAATCTCGCCTTTGGCTTGTTCAATCGCGCCTGAGTTTAAACCTAAATTGTATTCCATGCGATCGCCGCGCACGACTTGCTGCCCTCGCCTGTAGGCAACATTACCCTCCGCCACTACTTGCCGTGTCAGTAAGTTAACCACTGCGCGATCGGCATCGATTACACTTTGCTGAAACCTAACAATGACATTACCGATCGCCGTTACTATTTGCTGGCGATCGTCGAATTCTTGTCTATCAGCTTTAATCTCTACCGTATCAATACTACGAGGAACGGGGGGACGGGGAGATGGGGGAGATGGGGGAGATGAGGGGGATGGGGGAGATGGGGGGATGGGGAGATGGGGAGAGTG